>CAZXSQ010000444.1:0-461 GCA_964643335.1 uncultured bacterium | reverse complement strand
TTATGACGGAAAAGCATCTGGATCGGCGAAATTTTATGAAAAAGTCTGCGGTGACCGCTGCTGGGACTGCTGCGGCTATTAGTTTGGAAGAACAGATTTTGCTGGCACAAAATAACGCACCGCAACAAACCACTGTCCCGGCTCCTAATAAGGATCTGCCTTGCGGAAAAATCGGTGATGTCGAAATCAGCCGTCTAATCTGCGGGGGGAATCTGGTTGGCGGCTATGCTCATGCGCGCGATCTCATTTATGTATCTTCCTTGCTGCAGAATTATTTCACCGAAGAGAAGATCATTGAGACTTTGGAAAAATGCGAAGAGAATGGGATCAATACCGTTGTAACCAATGTGTGTAATCGGGACAACGATAACGAAACCACCTCCATTCTCTACAAATATAGACACGAAAGAGGAGGCCAAATCCAGTGGCTGGCTCAATGCCATCCGCTGTCCACCGATGTC
>CAZXSQ010000443.1:0-5648 GCA_964643335.1 uncultured bacterium | reverse complement strand
GAACGATCCTGCCATCGGGTGATACAACCTTTATACCGATAATGTGATCCCGCAGAGCTCCTTTGGCAAAGCGCAACGGGCCGTTAATATTAGCAGATACCATCCCGCCGATAGTAATTTCATCCGGATGTGACGGATTGACTGGAAACCAAAGATTGTCTGCCTTAATATGTTTGGCAAGCGAACTAAGGATGATTCCCGCCCCGATACTAATGGTCATATCCTTATGATTGTAATAATTAACCTCTGTCAAACGCCTGGAAGATATGATCAAGTCGATTCGATCTGGGATCCTCCCCAATGACATGTATCTGCCTTCGCCATATGGAACCACTTTATAATCATTCGTCAAAGCGACTGTCATTAGTTGTGATACTTCTTCTGGAGTTGCTGGGTAGGCTATCCATCTTGGGATTTTACCGTCTACAGCAAAATCCTCACATTTTTCATTTACTAAGGCTTCATCTCCAACGATGGCTTTTAATTCTGTTTCCGGTGTCATAAGATGTTCTTCCTCTAAAACGATATCAATGTTGTCTATTATGGGTAGATACCATGTTGAAGGCCGGTTCCAAATTTTCAACCACTGGCAAATCAGATCGAAGTATTTTATGCGGATTGCATAGTCCTTTCGGATTGAAAACATCTCGAATTTTCCGCATAGAATTCAAATCGTCTTCATTGAATTGTCGAGCTAGGAATTTAATCTTTTCCCATCCCACTCCATGTTCTCCAGTCACCGATCCATCAAGATCAAGGCAGCTTTGAATGACTTCTTCGCCGCAACGAATCATTCGACGAACTTCCTCCGGCTCTCTTTCATCATACAAGATAATCGGGTGCAAACTTCCGTCACCCGCATGAGCGATAATAGCAACCCGGACATTGTTTCTGTTGGCGATTTCACCAATTTCACGAATAACTGTAGATAAATTCGTTCGTGGCACAACACCGTCTTCGCATACAAAAGACCGGCTCAGTTTACCGATGCAGCCAAAACTGCGTTTCCGGCCCTTCCAAAGATTCATCCGCTCATTTTCATTATTTGCCCGGCGGATTTCTCTGACATTGTTTTTCTTACACAGATCGACCACTTGATCCATCAATTCATCCAAACCCGCATCGGGTCCATCCAATTCAATAATCAATAAGGCTTCGGCATCGGTTGGCAGACCAATCTTCAGTCCAGACTCAATCGCGCCAACAATGACCTGGTCCATCAACTCCATGGCAGCCGGAACAATTCCCTGCCCGATGATATCCATAACTGAATTGGTCGCATCTTCCAGCCGGTCGAAAACCACCAGCATGGTGCGTACAGCATCCGCTTTGCGAACAAGCCGGACTGTAATACCGGTCACAAAGCCCAGCGTACCTTCCGATCCAACCAGAAGACCGGTGAGATCATACCCCGGATTGTCGTAATTAGGACCGCCCGTATAAATGACAGTTCCATCATACATAACCAGTTCCAAACCAAGAATGTGATTGGTTGTAACACCGCTTTTCAATGTATGCGGACCGCCTGCGTTGGTCGCTACGGTTCCACCGATGGTGCAGGACTGTTCACTGGATGGATCGGGAGCATAATGATAGCCGTAAGGATTGATCGCATCATGCAATCTGGCATTCACACATCCCGCATCCACAACGGCGTAGCGATTACGCAAATCAATCTTACGGATCTTGGTCATTCGCGTTGTGGTTACTACGACTCCACCACTGGCAGGGAGACATCCACCGGCCAGGCTGGTGCCTGTCCCTCGTGGGATAACAGGAACTTCAAGTTCATTTAAAAGAGCCATAACCTGAGACACTTCTTCAGTGTTCCCAGGCATAACCACTAGATCCGGAGTGGAACGGTTTACAATATATGCATCACACTCGTAGGTCAGCAAATCTTCCGGGGCAGTGATAACACCCTCCACACCTACGATTGTTTCCAATTGCGCAGTTAGCTTGTTGATATCATAATTTCCCATTTAATTACTCCATTAACTGACCGGCTTGTATAGAAAAATAATCACTCATCTACAATAATTTTGTAAAAATAGCCTACTCTTTGGTTTATTAATTGTCGAGCGTTTTGAGCGATATCCCATATTAAATGTTGCGTCTTTTTTATGGATATACATATAATAAGGCGAGAAAATCCGGGAAGCATTGAGTTCTCATCTATTTATCCACAAAAATCTTCCCGGGATTCATAATGCTGTTGGGATCGATTGCTTGTTTTATCGATTTCATCAATGCCACCCCTGTTTCACCCAATTTTGCTTTTAAATATTTGGACTTTACAATCCCAACACCATGTTCTCCCGATATGGTACCATCCAATGAAATGGCTAATGAAAATATTTCACAGATGGCTTTTTCTACCCGTTCCATCTCTTCTGTATCTCTTTCATCGGTCAATATCGTAGGATGCAGGTTACCATCCCCCGCATGACCGAACACACCAATAGGCAGATTGTATTTAGTAGCAATTTTGCGCACACCGGCGACCATATCCGGTACACGGCTGGGCGGGACAGTGGCATCCTCAAGGATCATGGTTGGCCGCCGCCGTGCGAGTGCCGCTAAAGCCATTCGCCGGGCCTGAGTCAAGTTTTCGGCATCTTCCTTGGATTGCGCGACTTTCACCTCGCTTGCTCCATGATGGAGGCAGATCGATCGAATTTTTTCGGTTTCTTCCTCCACCTGGGCTGGATAGCCGTCGGATTTGATCAGAAGCAAGGCTCCAATAGCTTTCGGCAAACCAATATGCGAATAATCCTCGACGCACTGGATTGTCACTTCATCCATAAATTCCAATGCACACGGAATTATTTTTCCTCCAATGATCCCCGCCACAGCGTTCCCGGCTGAAACCATGTCCGGGAAAAAAGCCAGCAATGTGTTTTCCGCCGTTGGAGGAGAAATCAGCCGCAACAGAATTTTGGTGACTATGCCTAATGTCCCTTCTGATCCGATTATAAGTTTTTTCAAATTATATCCGGCTACATCTTTCCTGGATTTAATCCCGCTTGAAAAAACCTCGCCATTGGGGAGCACTACTTCCAAGCCCAAAACATAATCTTCGGTCACACCATATTTTAAACAGCGTAAACCACCTGAATTTTCAATAACATTCCCTCCAAGTGTGGAAATTTTCAACGACCCGGGATCAGGTGGATAGAATAAACCATGCTTTTGTGCTTCTGCAGCCAGGTCCCATGTAATAACTCCAGGTTCAACCAGCGCGGTAAGATTCCCATTGTCAATCTCAAGAATACGATTCATGAGCACTGTGCTTAAAACGATACCACCTTGAATCGGGACACTGCCCCCTGACAATCCGGTACCTGAGCCTCGTGGAACCACCGGGACACGATTTTCATTACTCCAGGACATGATTTTGGAAATTTCATCTGCATTGACTGGCTGAACAATAACCATTGATATAAGGAGTACCATCGAACGAATACGTTATAAGGTCTTCAGGTTCGGAAAGCACCCGTTCCGAATCAATAAATTGCCTCATTGCAGAAACAATTGCTTTTTTGGAAAGCATGGAGTTCTCCTTGACAAGATAAACAGAAAGTTTCTTTGAAATTTTACTACCGAAGGTGAGTTCCAATAAAGTTTATAAAAAAAGTAATGCTTCTATTCCAGCATGAATATCTGTCTTTAAATAATTCAACGATTGCGGTTACGGCTCGCTTCGGCTATGCGGTCATTTCCCCAAATAACCGCTTGTCTGCCTTTTACCCCATAGTCGATATCGAAACCGGGGCAGTCAACCGAGAGGATGTTGGGCGTATAAAAAACAGCCCTTGAATGAGGAGGCCGGTCCACATAAAGACGTTTATTAGCCCATGCCGCCGACAAGCGTTTTCCTTTTGTGTCGGCGAACAACAAGAAATCACGCTGGGTAGGTGAAAATTTGCCTCGGAGATAGGTGCCGTTTATCATCAAGTAAAAATAGGCTTTCATTGCACTGTCACGGGTCATCAACACAAAATCAGCATCGGACTCCACAAATGTATTGTGAATACCCTTGCCCATATTCATGGCGATGACCTCGATTCCCTGCCGCCACTCGATTACTCTCAAGCCTGGCATGGGAATGGCGGCATATTTAACCTTAAATTGTTCCCTGCCGGGTTTTTCCAATATCGTCACATAAAAGAAAGGCTGACTGGGATCGGCAAGTTCCATTTCAGCGAACTGCCCCAGCACACCCGAAGAAACAGAAACCCTTTTTAGTGTCTCCGGAGAGAAAAGAATATCGAGCATTGCTATTTTCTGCGGGTCTAATTTTCCCTGCCTTTGTGCACGTCGATAGGCCTTGAATTCAGTCATCGTCAGCGCTTCTTGATATTCCTTGGCAGTTTCCGGCAGTATCTGAAACATTCCAGGCGTATCCTTGAAAACACCACAATCCGATTTTTCAGGCATCTGGATATTAATATATTGTATTTTTTTGGATTCAGTTTTTGAATCGGGGAAATGGGCAGTCACGTTATAGGCGCTTCCGACTCCAGATAAATGACGCCGCACAATAATCGTATCTCCTGTTGGTGAACTGCTGGACCAACAAGAATACATGGAGGTTACAATAGGAGAGACTTCTGAAATCGCTAAATTTGCAGAAATCGCCGAATCCACCATTGACTCGTCAAATGTCATCAAAACCGTTTTTGTGGCTTCCACACTCCTTGAAGCGGAAAGACTCTTCTTGCTCGCCGGTATTTCGTGATGCCATCGCCATTCCGAACCTTCTTCGGAAAAGAAAAAACTCTCATGATCGATGGTATAAGAAGCGATCAGCAGCGTATCAGTTGCAGACTGTGTACAAAAAAGATACTCCTCACGAGGGGATGGTGTCGAAAAAAGCGAAAACGAATTCTCTGGATACTGAACGACTTCTGCATCCCTTTGTTTTGGCCATGAATAGGAGGAAAGCCTGCCCCAATGAATAAATGTGTAAGGATGCGAATCAATATCCATGGCCATATCCTGCCAGCGCTCACCATACTGGGAGGAAGAATCCTCCTCCGCAGCCAATAAATAAAGTGTTCCCCAAACAGGTGGAAGCATAAGTCCCACAGGTTTGCTCCATCCTGCTTCAGGATTTTTATTGATCGGTTTTTCTTTCTTGGGGATCGATTTCTTTTCCTGCGGGAGTCCGTATAATTCCAGTTGCTCCCGCAAAGTTAAAGGCCGGCCGGAGTATTTTCTTTTGATTTCCTTTTGGCGCAATTCTTCAGGGATGCCAATTGGCTCTTCCTCGGGCAACTCGATCTCTATTCTTTTCATTGTTGGAATTTTAGAGGATGCTTCAGGTTGCTCATCTTCATACATAATTGGATTGACTTCCCAAAAAAGAGGGAAGGATTTTGGAATCCAGGGATCTTCAAGTAGTTTTTTGGCGGTAGGAACAATTATTTTCGTGGTTCCGGGGACACGATACGTTTCAAATGCGGATACAATGGCACTATACAATCCGTTCTCCAGCACGAAAGCATACCCCTTGTTTTTGATACATTCAAACCAGGGAATGCTTACAAGCATCGATGTTTGCAGTTGAGACATCGTAACCCGGAAAAGTTTGTCATGAGTGACGGATTGTTTTAAACCATCGCATGATAAAACTACTGCCTGAT
>CAZXSQ010000442.1:5414-5692 GCA_964643335.1 uncultured bacterium | reverse complement strand
CACGGCCGCTGCACAAAGAAGAAACACTAGAAAAGAGAAGGAAAGGTCTATTCTTTCTCCATTGGCCAGTAATGTTTCCCACATCATCCATTTAGAGAACTGTACCATACCTTCAGGCAGATTGTTGATAATCTCCGTCCCGATAAAGGCCAGCATAAAACCACGAAACAGACTGGCAGTACCCAAAGTCACAATCAACGTAGGGAGTTGGTAAATGGAAATAAAAATGGCGTTAAACAATCCAAAACATAAACCGATACTGCTGGAAAGCGCGAAAG
>CAZXSQ010000442.1:2975-5404 GCA_964643335.1 uncultured bacterium | reverse complement strand
AAAGCTGCCAATATATTTCCTGTATAACCACATGCCAGAAGGATTTTACTGGTAGCATACATGCTCAATGCTGCAACTGCAGTAAATGAAATATCGATCCCGCCGGAGATCAGCACCATTAGCACGCCTAACGCCATGATGCCCATCACCACGCTGCTTTTGCATAGATCAAATACATTGGTTAACGAGAAAAAGGCGGGATTGATTGTCCCGATCAATGTGGATAATAGGACAAGAAACAAGACAAGGTAGAATTCCTGTTTTCGAAATAAATTCTGCATAGCCGCTTTAACTTAGCTCACTTAACTTAGCTGATAACTGGCATTCATCCAAATCTTTTGCGTCAAATTCTTCAATGATTTGTCCCTGATGCATCAGGAAAATACGGTTGCAGGTTTGTATCAATTCAGCCAAATCATCCGTAATGATAATGACCGCTTTTCCCTGACGTGCGAGTTCTTTGATCTTGTTGTGTATTTCAGCCTTGGCTCCGATATCGATACCCACTGTCGGTCCGTTGAGAATTAAAATCTTTAAACGCGTAGACAGCCATCGAGCCAGAACTACTTTTTGCTGATTGCCGCCGGATAAATTTTGTACCGGAGAGTGAGGCGAAGTGACTTTGATGTTCAATTCGGATAACCACTTGGACACGGCAGTATAAATCGGTTTGAACAGTATCCAGCCCCATCGGCTTGTCCATTCAGCCAAATTGGAAATGTAGGTGTTTCGTTGTACCGATTGTTCAAGAAATAAACCCTGCGTGATTCGATCCTCCGGAACATAGGCGATTCCATAATCGATAGCGGTTTGAGGATTGTTGAGCTGTACTCGTTCCTCGCCGATGTAGATGTTTCCCGAATCAGCAGGCTTCAAACCGAAGAAAGAACGGGCTAGCTCCATTCTGCCCGATCCCAATAGACCGGTGAAGCCAATGATTTCACCTGGGTACATGTCGAAATTGATATTGTGAAAAGTGTTTTTCTTATTCAAATTCTCAACATGGAATACTTTTTTGGTGTTCGGTTTATTGAATTGAAAACTCTCTTTTTGTAATTCCCGGCCGGTCATATAAAAAACGAGTTTTTGGTAATCGAATTGGGAAGTATCCCCTTCTGCAACTTTTTCTCCGTCCCGCAGGATGGTGATTTTCTCGCTGATGTCGAGAATTTCCTGCAATTGATGACTGACAAAGAGAATGGATATGCCTTGCTGTTTTAACCGTTGGATTATTTGAAACAAGACATCGATTTCTTTCTGGGTTAAAGCGGTGGTGGGTTCATCCATGATAATAAGCTGTGCGTCTTGAATCAGGGCTTTGGCGATAGCGGTCAGTTGTTTTTCCGCTATGGATATGTCTATCACATGGCGTTGGAGATCGATACCGGTCCCGAGCCTATCCAATGCCTCTCGTGCGATTTGGTTTGTCTTCCGCCAATTCATCAGACAGCGGTTTTGTTCGAGGTGGGTGTTCAAAGCAATGTTTTCAGCCACGGTTAAATTGGGGAAGAGGGAGAAATCCTGATAGATGACCTGAATCCCTGCATGGATGGCATCGATAGGACGCAGATGAGTTACTTTGTTTCCATTTATCCAAATTTCACCGTGATCCGGTTTATAGACACCGGCAATAATTTTGATGAAGGTGGATTTACCGCTGCCGTTTTCCCCGGCCAGGCAGCGTATTTCGCCGGGATACAGGCCGATGGACACATCGCGAAGCGCTTGCACACCCGTGAAATGTTTTTCCAAATTTTTGGCAGCGATGAATTGCTGTGGCTTCGAATCATGCATCAGAAGTTATATTGATCCATGTTTTCTTTGGTCACATCTACCCAGGCGGAACCGTAGAACAAATTTGGCTTTTCAGCATCCTGCCGAATGTTTTCATAGCCGGGAATTTCCATATTCATACCATCAGTGACTTCCTGGCCATCCAGCAGTATCACTGCAAGTTTATTCATGACATAACCGGCATCGGCTGGGTCCCAAAAACTGATCAGTTTCACGCTGCCGCTTTCCAAATATTGGCGGCACTGAGAAACCAGGCCGGAACCCACCACGGCTATTTGATCCTGCAGCCCTTTCTCTTCGACCGCCAGACCTGCGCCAGCCGCTGTGGTGGAGGCACTGCCTTGAATTCCTTTTAAATCCGGATAGGCCTTGATCAACTCTTTGGTTTTCTCATAGGCCATGTTTTGGTTGTCGTATTCTTCAATCCGGCCGGTCACGAGTTCCATCTTCGGGTATTTTTCTTTCTGGCAGGCGAGTGCTCCGTCGATCCATTCGTTATGGGATTTAGATGTCAGGCTCCCGACGAACACGGCGTATTGGCCTGCTTGATTCATGAACCTGGCCAGATGATTCATTAGATGCGCGCCGTAAGCGTGGTTGTCGAAAGGCTCGATGATGAGATCGGTATTCACTTG
>CAZXSQ010000442.1:0-2965 GCA_964643335.1 uncultured bacterium | reverse complement strand
ATTTGACGCTTCGTGCGATACAACCACGATGCCCAGATTCCGAGCCTTCTGAAGAACCGGTTCAACCGCCTCGACTGAGAAAGGCACGATACAGATGGCATCCACTCCTTGCGCAATTACATCCTCGACGATCTGTACTTGCAACGCAGCATCCGCTTGGGGCGGACCGAGCAAGTTACATTTGTGACCGGTGATATCAGCGAATTTGTTGACCCCTTCCCGCATCCGTTCAAACCAGGCAATGCCATCCAGTTTAACGATGGTGGCGATGGTATATTGACCATCCTGGCTCTTATCAGCGGTGTCCTTTTCTCCACAGGATGAAAGAAAGATACATGCAGTTGTGATTCCCATAAGAAAGCATAGATATTTTTTCATGATGGACATCCTCTTCTTGAACAAGTTAAGTTTCTATTTAACACACAATGAGTTAAGTTGGGTAGGAATTCAAGATGGTTTTTTTGTTCACATGCTTATTCTGAACTTTTATATAAACGGTGGGCCATCTTTTTCCACGCCGTGGCCATAGTGGTATGCAATTCCTAAATTATAAAGAACATTATTATACACTATTTCGCTTCCCCCTTTTCCCGTCTACATGCTAAAATACGGACAGTAGTAAAGACAAAAACGGGAGACTCAAACCATGAGTGATTTACTGATCCGTGATGTGGACGATCATTTGATTCAAACTCTGGAAACGCAGGCTGCCGCTCAGGGGACCAGCGTGGAAGAGTACGCCAAAACCATTCTGACCACGAAGGCAACGTATCCCAAGCGGCTAGGCCAGGGGGAAAAACAACAAAAATTCGAGGAAGAAAAACCCTTGACCCCTGCTTCCGACAGTCAAATCGAAGCAGCCCGCGCTTTTCGTGAATGTTTTGCTCATATGCAGACCACCGATAGCATTGATCTCTTGCGCGAGGATCGCGACCGGTGAAAGTTGTCGTTGACGCCAACATAGCAGCCAAATGGCTCTTTGAGGAAGAGTACAGCCAAGAAGCCTTCCATATTCTCACTTCGTACGAGATAATCGCTCCGAGTTTCCTTCTTATTGAGACCGGAAATATTATTTGGAAGAAAATCTCTCGGGGTAACCTTCCCCCGGAATATGCGGAAGAAACCCTGGAAAAGATTTATGGCTTGCTTAATCAAATCGTCCCCACCCTTCACCTGTTTCCCCGTCCGCTTACGTTATCCAAGACATTAAACCATCCCATTTACGACTGTATATACCTGGCAACGGCTGAGACATACGGTGCTCCGCTCATAACAGCGGACCGGAAATTCTTTAACTGCGTATCACAACATGTAGATTACGCCCGTATGATTGCCTGGATCAAAGACCTGCCGGAGGTTCCCGCATGAGCAACAGAAATCAAACAACTTAGTAGCAATAAAAATCTAACGTAATTGCGATTATTTATATTAAATTAAAGTATCGTGGTCACGTTTTGTTCGATCCATCGATTGCTTTCAAGAAAGTGATGGCTGGGTGGCAAGGGCAAAGCGAAGCAGCCCTTGACGAATGTGGCACCTTGCGGCTCTACCGCAAGGGCTGACCGCACTCGGTCTTGCCCTTGCCACATGTCGCATAGTAGATCGTGGGATTCGTAACCTCATCCCACCGTACACCAGTTCATGATATCACCGATTCGTTGATAAACATCTTTAAATTCCGGCAATTCCATCCCAAAAGGATCCTCGATTTCTACTGGGCCGTTTGGGGAGAGTAGGCCGAGCCATATTGTTTTTTTCTTTGCGGAGGGGTAATGGGTGCGGAGATATTGATCATTTTCGCGGTCGAAGATGAAAATGATATCCGTTTTCTGCACGGTCTTTTCATCGATGATAGTCGAACGGTGTGTGGAGAGATCGATGCCAAACTGAGACGCTGCTTCAACCGCTGTTGCTGGAGAGGGACGATTTTCTACTTGATAATATCCTGACGAATATATTTCTTTGCAGTTTGAAAATACTTGCTCTGCGTATCGCTGTGCGAATGGGCTGCGGCAAATGTTTCCTTTACATACGAACATAATGTTTCGGTGGCGTTTCAATTTTTGCCGGATCTTTCGAGACAGGTATTTACGGGCGAATGGTATACGAAGAAATCGCAATCGCAGTGCATACTGACATTTTGTAAAAAGATGGCGGAATAAAAAATACCATTCCATACAGGCCGGTTTGGGATCATCAATTACGAACGTATCGTTCCGCTCATTCAATGTGATCAGGTGGATCAATTCAGCAAAAACACGATTCAGGGGAAGCGTGTTCAATGTTGGATCGTGCCGGTCAGCGCGCAGATTGTGCCACATCCAACGCATATCCAGTGTTGAATTACGGCAATAAAGACCAGTTTTGTAATTGGTTGGAAAATCTTTTTGCCCTTCTATCTGTAGCTGATAAAGATAAAAAGGGAAATCCACCCCGCAGGCAATAGCAAGCGGCAGCGAACCCCACACACGCGCATTCAATTCGATAAAGATCCACTGGCCGGTTTGAAGATTATATCTGTATTCAAACATGGCCAGGCCGGTGTAATTCAAGGCTTGGGTGATTTTCTCAGTGGCCTCGAATAGTTCCGGATCGATAGGAACACTCTTGCGGTAGGAACTGCCTCCGCCGTGCAGTGGTTCGTGAATCCGCTGATGTTGAAACGCTGTCAATATGTTTCCTTGTTCGGCTAACAATTCAATGCCAACACCTGTACCAATGAAAAATTCTTGGATAAGAAGGGATTGATGTGAAGAATACTCGTTCATGATCCGGCGAAATTCTGATTCAGAATAAGCCTTTTTCACATCATTCCGCTTTGTCAAATTTTGGATGGAAAACGACTGCTGAGGTTTGATGATAAGTGGGAATTTAAAATTCTCTAACAAGGAGTTTAAATCGTCAGCAGGCTGAATCACAAGGCTTTTCGGTAATGGAATATTAAGGGATTCAACCAACTCATGCA
>CAZXSQ010000441.1:0-5739 GCA_964643335.1 uncultured bacterium | reverse complement strand
CCGCCACAACATACCAGGGAAGCCCATTTTAGATCCGCTTACGGGAGGACTATTTCTCGCCGGACTGCTCCTTCTTTTAATCCGATTTTATCGTCCTAACGAAAGGGCTTTGTTGTTAGCGTTTGCAATCGCCATGGTAGGAGGGATTCTCAGTTCGGCGCTTGAAGCACCAAATAGTTTCCGGCTGGGATTGGCGGGGCCTGTTTTGTGCCTGACTTCCGCCTTGCCTCTGGCGTCGCTATGTGAGAGGCGGAAACAATTTTATGAAATGGGGAAAAAGCAGCGATGGGTCATACTTTTGGTTTTTATTATTTTGATTGCAATTTTCGGATGGAATTACCATCGTTATTTCGTTCAATACCCATCCAAACAGACATGGAATGGAACCATCGGAGCCCCCCAGCATTTAATTTACAAACATTTGTCTCCTCAAGATGTTGGACGTGAACGTTTGTTTGTTTATCATTCCTTTACGACGACAACATTCAACATTTACACCTACTTGCTTGAAGTTGCTAAAAAGGGCCCAGAAGAAGCCAAAATAACCAACTCAAGATATACCATCCTCGATCTAAAGACACGTATTCCCCATCTGTCGGAGGGGAGAAACACTTTTATCATGCCGGTTGGGTATGAAGAGATAATCAAGAAAAAACTTCCAGGCGCCCAAGTGCAGGCGTTGAAAAATCCTTATGGAGAACCTCAAGCGGTACTGGCACGAATTGAATCTAATTCTCCTTAAAGTTCTGAAGGATCAATCCATAATCGCGTATTTTGCGATAGAGTGTCGCCTGGCTGAGATGGAGAGCAGCCGCTGCCTGTGCCACGTTGCCTTGTTTGATTGTCAACGCGTTTTCGATGGCGTCCCGCTCTAATATCTCGAAGGGGATAATCTCGGGTTTCTTTGTTTCGGATGTTTTTTCTGCTGTTTTTGGTAAGGTTTCTTCATGTTTTTCCATCAACCGGATTGTTTCAGGAAGCATGTGACGTTCGATTGTAGAACCTTCATTTAGGACAACAACCTGGTGGATGCAGTTCTCCAATTCACGAACATTTCCAGGCCAATGATAAGCGCATAAAGCTTCCATTGCATCGTTACTAAATTGGTAAAATGCTTTTGAATTTGGTTTTGCATATTTCCTCAGAAAATGTTCAGCCAGTTCGGGTATATCGGACGGATGTTCCCGTAAAGGGGGTATATGAATGTGGACGACATTTAATCTGTAATAAAGATCTTCACGAATGTATTGGTTTCGAACCGCCTCTGATGGGTTGCGGTTGGTTGCCGAGATAATGCGGGCATCGACTTTAATTTTCTCTTTCCCGCCTACTCGATAGAAGGCTTGTTCCTGAAGGAAACGCAGCAATTTGGCCTGCAGGTTTGTTTCCATCTCCGATATTTCATCCAGAAAAAGAGTGGCTTTATCGGCACGTTCACAGCGTCCGATATATTGTTCATTGGCGCCGGTGAACGAATGGCGTTCATGGCCGAACAGTTCGCTTTCCATTAAATCTTTCGGGATGGCTGCGCAATTGACATCGACAAATTCCCAAGAACATCTGGGGGAGAGTTGATGAATAGCTCGAGCAACCAGTTCTTTACCCGAACCACTTTCCCCGGTTATGAAAACCGGGGCTTTGGATGGAGCCACAGTTTCAATTATATTGTAAACCACCTGCATTTCCGGACTGCCGCCGATCAGATCGCAGAGGTATGAACGTTTGGTGCGTTCCAGGGTTTTAACCCTTCTTTTTAAACTGTTGCTTTCGATGGAATTTTTGACTGAAACCGCAAGACGGTTGAAGTCAATGGGCTTGGTGCAAAAATCGTAGGCTCCTTTGCGCATCGCGTCGACAGCCCGTTCGATACTGCCGTGTGCCGTGATGATAATGACGGGAAGTTCAGGTTCCGATTCTTTAATCTCACCCAGTAGTTCAATGCCGTCACCGTCAGGAAGTTGAATATCCAGTAGCAGTGTTTGGTATTCGTCTTCTTTCAGGGCTTGCCTTAATCCCAATGCATTTTCTTCCGTCCGAACACGATACCCGAGTTTTTGCAGATGAGTTTCCAACAATCCGCGGATTGCAAAATCATCATCGACAACCAAGATTAATGGTTTCATGTGTGTTTTAACCAAATAAACAAAGAATATTGTAATCGATTTGGATCAATATATATTCTGTATCATTAAAAAGTTAGTTTGTATGCTAGCATTTCGCAAGCGATTGAGTCATACTTTTAATAAAAACAGTGAGTTAAGTATGACGTTCCAAATCCATGTCTTCTTTTCATTTTAGCACTTTTGGCAACCATCGTCTCTATTGAAAGAGCTAGAATCATTAAAAAAGCGATTCAGCCGAATACTATCAATGTACTACAAGACAGTATTGAAGAAAAGGATCGATGTAAAATGTACGTAATTTATTTCGATCATAACGCCACTACCCCGGTTCATCCCGATGTGTTCCAAGCGATGGAACCGTATTATAAGGATCAGTTTGGCAATGCTTCGTGTCTTTACAAATTGGGAGTGAACGCCAGTTATGCACTCGAGAAATCCCGGATGCAGATGGCGCGGTTGATCAACGCACATGAGGATGAAATTATTTTCACCAGCGGAGGAACCGAATCGGATAACCTGGCTATCAAAGGAATTGTATTGAATGAGGATAAACACCATGTCATCACCAGCATGATTGAACATCCCGCTGTAATGTTGGCTTGTGAATTTTTGAAGAAATATGAAGAATGCCGGGTCACCTATTTACCAGTGGATAAGAATGGGAGAGTTACTCCAGAACAAGTTGAAGAGTCTATATGTCCGGATACCGCTTTGGTCAGCATAATGAGTGCCAATAACGAAATCGGCTCCATTCAACCTATTCAAGAAATTGCCCGAATTACAAAACACTATGGAATACCCTTTCACACGGATGCTGTGCAAGCCGCGGGTAAAATACCAGTCGACGTCAATGAAATGGGGGTAGATTTACTTTCGATCTCAAGCCATAAACTCTACGGACCAAAAGGAGTTGGTGCTTTGTATCTACGACGTGGAACCGAAATAATTCCACAAAATCACGGTGGAAGCCATGAATCAGGATATCGTGCGGGAACTGAGAATGTTCCAGCCATTGTTGGTTTAGGACAAGCTTCAGACCTTGCACATAAACAGCTTGTTGAACGCCGGGAGCATCTATCGAATTTAACTAAACTGTTATGGGAACGACTGTATTCATTGTCATTCGAAATGATTCGAAACAGCCCTGAAGAGCATGTGCTTCCAGGCACATTGAATTTTTCTATACCTGGACTCAATGCCCGTGAATTGGTGCGTGCGATGGATGAAGAAGGAATTTGCTTATCCAGCGGTTCGGCATGCTCACAGGGAAAGACCAAACCTTCATACGTGATCAAGGCTTTAGGACGCAGCGACGCCGAAGCCTTGTCCACCACCAGAATTTCTTTGGGCAGGGAAAATAATCAGCAAGAAGTAGAAGACTTCATAGAAGCCTTCTCGCAGACAGTACAAAAATTATTACCCAAAAACTAATTCCTTTTCCTTCATGTTTTTGACAAATCCCACTGTTTCGTTTTTCCATGATAAAACAGGAAGCGATTTATTTGGGGATTGAACTTCTTTGACACATCTTGTCTTTTTATGTATGGGGAATATTTTATAATTAGATATCTATGCTTTTGTAGGAAAGAATACGTAGATAAAACAACATTGGTTATAATCATACTATTCTTTCTATGCAAAACATTGGAATATCAATAACTATTTGAAAGGGAGAACAGGATGAATAATAATCGATTTACGTTTCTTGTGATTATATCTCTCATCATGTTTAGTTTTGGAAACATGATGGGGCAAACGGCCGAATCCGTCAGCCCGAGGATGTATGAGGATACAGTACTGGAATCCGAAAGAGAGATTCCAATTGCTTATGAAGTGGATGTCGTTGTGGTTGGAGGATCATCCGCTGGTGTCGCAGCAGCGGTGGAAGCGGCCGATAACGGCGCCGATGTTTTTTTGGCAGCCCCTCGGCCATATCTAGGTGAGGATCTATGCGCTACTTATAGACTGTGGCTGCGACAGGGTGAGAATCCATCGACCTCGCTGGCCAAAACAATTTTTGCCGAACCGCCTGCAGCACCCATGGTAGGGAAGGGGATTCCTCTCCGCTATGAAGCGAATATTCCCTCTTCGGCTCCTCACAAAGATCGTGTTTCTCCACCCATGCTTACCAATGGGCAATGGGGAGACGCCAGCAGTCAAAGTGTGCAATACAACAGTGACGTGTCCATTGTTGCCGATTTGCTGGAGAAGAAAGTTTTCGAGCGTGTGCATGTTATGGCATTTCAACGCGGCAATGATTTCGCTATCAAACAAGTCATCGTTTCAACCAGTGATGATAAACAGGATTGGAAAAAGGTTGCAGAAGTCGAGAATGAATTGCTAGGCCAGGGGACATACGAAGACACAGCAATAGACCTTTCAGCAGTTGTCAGTGAGGAAGCACGCTTTATCAAATTCGATATACAAAAAAATCGCGGTGCAGAGCGTTTATTAATTGGAGAGATCGTTGTTGAAGCGAACTTGCCGAAACAGCAGTTATCCGAAGCCCGGCGCCCGCCGACACCTATGAATGTGAAATATGCACTTGACCAGGCATTGTTAGACGCAGACGTAGATTTTTTGTATAGCTGCTACGTAACAGATGTACTGCATGACAGCGAGGGCAATGTTTCCGGAGTTGTAATCGCCAACCGGTCTGGACGCCAGGCGGTTATCGCTAAAACCGTCATTGACGCCATGCATCGAGCCGACTCAACCCGGATGACAGACGCAGAATTTGAGCCTTATCCCGAAGGCAAACATACTTTCAAACGAATGGTTATCGGAGGAAAACCCCAATCGAATCCAGGTGTAAAGATTGAAGAAATGCCGTCTCCGATTTACGCCAGCATGCAGGGGAAACAGGCCCGGAATTACACCGCCTATCAATACACGTTTGAATTACCGATGAAAGATGGATCATTTGCCTCTTTCGCTGAAGCGGAGCAGACGGCCCGTGATCTAAGTTGGCAGCAGGGACAAGTTCATTCATCGGAAGTGTTATTCCAGGTTCCACCGGATCCAGTTAAAGGGAAAAAGCAACTCCGTGGTGACTGGCCGGGAGCCTTAGATGTCGATTTGGACGTGTTCCGGCCTGCAGGAGTTGATCATGTTTACGTTCTTGGCGGATGCGGTGATATATCTCGCGAGGCAGCAGGAAAGTTACTACGCCCCCTCGAATATCTCGCTCTGGGAAGACGAATCGGTGAAGCAGCGGCAGCCGAAGCCAAAGGCCGATCGAAACCTGAAAGCGTTCATTTGAGCGGCTCAAAAAGCACACCGATCGCCAAAGGCGAAATACGAGAATTGTTAACCGGTCTGCGGCCCGTCAGTGACGAGATGCAGAAAATATCCTCTGAAGAGCGCGATATTCCTGTTCTCGGTGAATACGATGTCGTAATAGTCGGCGGAGGTACTGCTGGAGCACCTGCAGGCATTGGCGCCGGACGCAAGGGAGCCAAGACCCTTGTTATCGAGTATCTTTATGGCCTGGGAGGTATCGGCACAATGGGCTTGATCGGAAAATACTACCACGGTTACCGCGATGGTTTTACCAAAGAAATGGATTTGGCCATTGCTGAAATGGCGGGCGATCCCGGACGCCGGTCTTCCGGAT
>CAZXSQ010000440.1:0-5766 GCA_964643335.1 uncultured bacterium | reverse complement strand
TATTCGTATAGGGTAGAGGGATTTTTTTTGCTAGACCAGAGGAACGTTATGCCTTATTCTTATCATTAAATTGTTAGTAGAACTTCGCACTCTCCAGTATCTTCAGATAATGAATTAATTGGTGGGACTTTTTACAAAGAAATACCATCTTTTCCCTATGACTTCCCGAGCTGGTATAAAATAGCCTTGTGGGATAGTGCAACCGGTGAATTATTGGTTTATTTTGAACCAGAAACGATCATGCCAAGACCATATTATTTAGGAATGGCGATAGGTCATTTGAAAGAAAATTTTCACCTGATATCAGGTTTTTTTATGTAAGGGGATTGCAGAGCATTGTGACAGGAAGAGGATATTTTTATGATATATATGAACATCCTTTACAACTTACTGACATGATCGATACCACAACCTTTAGACACTGGCAAGTGGACAAGGATGTGGCGTTTACTTCTGACAGCCGTTTTTTTCTTACGGAGCGCGATGGTGTACCGACGCTGGTGGATTCGAGAATGAATTGGGATCTTCAAAAATATGATATTGATGGGGAAGAGATGACTGCTGCCACTTTCTCACCTGATGATACACAGCTCTACATTGCCACCAAAGAAGAACGTATTTATATTTTTGACAGCCAGCTGCCTTATTCAAAGGTTGATGGGTGGGAGGTTTATCCGTGAAAATAATTTGGCTATAGACAAGGCAGTATATTCATTCTATAATAATTATAAAAGTAAAAAACGATAACTCAATAAATAAGATTATATTAAAGTAAAGATTCAAGATGATGAAACTTCCACTGCATAAAATGTCTCGAGCTGAGAAAGTCAGGGTTATGGAAGAATTGTGGCAAGATTTATGTCGAGAAGAAGAACCGCTAGAGTCTTCCGCTTGGCATAAAGATGAACTAGCCAAAACAGAGCAACGGATTTCTTCCGGTAAAGAAGCCTTTGTGGATTGGGAAGACGCCAAAAAGCAATTACAGAAGCAGTCCAGAGTATTCAGTATAGAAAAGCAACCATGCCAACTAAATACACAACTTGTACGAAATTCATTTTCGTTGTATTCATCTTATCGGCAACAATCTTGTCTGTGAATACTTTTTCTCAAACTACGGATGAAGATAAAACCATGATATTTATTCGCGTGGCTATGTGTCAGATTTTTTGCCTCGATGGTGACCGGTCCGGCAATCTGGTTCGAATCGAAAACGCCGTCCAGGAAGCCAAAGAGAAAGGAGCGGATATCATCTGCTTTCCGGAAGCAGCCTTGTATGGATGGGTAAATCCCGATGCGCACCAACGTGCCTGCCCTATCCCCGGAAAAGATTCCAATCGCTTATGCGAATTAGCAAAAACATATGAAACTTTTCTTTGTATTGGTCTGGCGGAAAAGAACGAGGATAAATTATACGATTCGGTTATACTAATCGATGACGAAGGAACGATCCTCCTAAAGCATCGCAAAATCAATTTGCTCACCGATTTAATGACACCCTCTTATACACCCGGCGATGAAATCAAGGCGGTCAATACCAAATTTGGTTTAATCGGACTAATGATATGCGCGGATACGTTTCTTGAGGATAACCTCCAACGCATGGCTGAACTGCAGCCGGATTTGGTTCTGGTGCCTTATGGCTGGGCCGCGGAAGAAAAGAAATGGCCTCAGCATGGAAAATCACTTGCAAACACCGTTTCGAATGCAGCAAAAGTCATACACGCACCAGTTGCCGGAACCGATTTAGTCGGAGAAATTACACATGGACCGTGGACTGGAAGAGTATATGGTGGACAAAGTGTGGCGGCTGATAAAGAAGGGCAAATCTTGACAATCGCTAAAGATCGAGATCGGGATATCAAACTGGTCACTATTGAAATTGATAACCAATCACAAGTATTATCAAATTAACCAATTATATAAACAAAATTATTGATAAATAGGGAATTTTCAATAATTCGCCAAAAATCGATGGATTGATTTCAATTAGTTGACACAGTCAATTTTAAAATCCTGCTTTACTCCTTGCTTCAATGGCCAAGAATGATAATACTTATAAAATAAGACAAAAAGTATATCCATCTGAGGTGAAGATTAGAATGAGTGAATACAAAAGAAGAACATTTTTACAAACATGCGCATTAGCCGGTGCCAGTCTTCAGGCGGGTCTGGTAAATCCACTGGCTTTTGCATCGGAAAACAAAGCGCCGATGAGTATTGCAAAGTATAAAAGCTCACCCACTGACGAGGAAGCCATCGTCGAAGAAGCCGAAAAATTGACACGCGCGGCTATCGATGCCATTGGCGGGATGTCTAAATACATCTCCAAGGGAGACGTCGTTTGGGTCAAACCAAATATCGGCTGGGATCGGAATCCTGCCCAAGCCGCCAATACCAATCCGGATGTGGTGGCCACGCTCGTTAAAATGTGTTATGAAGCGGGAGCCAGTGAAGTCAAAGTCAGCGACAACACCTGCAACAAAGCCATCCGCACCTTCGCAAACAGCCGTATTCAGCAGAAAGCGGAAAAAGCCGGGGCCAACGTTTTCTTCATGGACGAAAGAAAATACAAACCAATGCCGATCAGAGGGAAAATTCTGAGTGAGTGGGAAGTGAACGAAGAAGTTACCCAAGCGGATAAATTGATCAACGTACCCATTGTTAAACACCATAGGCTCTCCAAAGTGACGTTGAGCATGAAAAACTTAATGGGAGTGATTGGCGGAAACCGGGGACGGCTTCATCAGAATATCGATCTCGCCCTGCCCGATTTAGGAAATTTCATCACTCCACACCTGGTTGTGATTGATGCGATTCGTGTTTTAACCGCAAACGGCCCCGTCGGTGGAAACCTGGCGGATGTGGCGAGAAGGGATACAATCGCCGCCGGAACCGATCAAGTTGCCTGCGATGCATTTGGAGCGACTTTGTTGGGGCATCAACCGGGGGATATCGGTCATATCAAGGAAGCCCATGCGCGTGGGCTGGGAACGATGGACTTTGAATCACTTTCGCCTAAAAAAATCACCGTTTAAGATATGATTCTAAAAATGCAAATTAGATAGAAGGGGGGAGATTCTCATTCTCGCCCCTTCACCTGTTATCTTCGATTTTATGTTATACAATACAAAATTTATAAACTTAATGGTTTTTTCAAATGGCAAAAAAATCACGTAGGCAAAGAAGAGCACAAAAAAAATCTCAACAACAAACATCACCAAAAACGATTGATGACATTCAACAGCAACAAGCGGTCCAAGAGGAGCCGGAAGTCCAAGAAGAAAAAATTGTAGAAGAAAGAAGTTCTCAGGAAACCACCCCAGAGCCACCACCTACAAAAAAAGCACCTGCAGCCAAGAAGAAAAGTAAGATTTCAAAAGTAGTCTGGCTGCGAAGAGGTGTACAAGCCTTTTTCCTGATTTTGTTCTTTTATCTCTTCATACAGACTACTTATCATCCAATCAATCAAGTCGGTGGTCCGGTTACCTTCTTCTTTGAATTAGATCCACTGGTAATGATTACGACATGGCTCACAAATTATGCGGTTCCAGCAGCGTTGTTATTGTCACTGGTAACTTTAGTTGTAACCTTACTGTTCGGAAGATGGTTTTGCGGTTGGGTATGTCCTTTCGGCGTCTTGCATAATATCTTTACGAGTGTACGAATGAAACGTCCAAAATACCGGATTGAAAGTGCATCGTTCAGCCGTTGGCAGCGGGCAAAATATTATGTTCTTATCGCTTTCTTGATCGGTGCTGTATTTGGTGTGAGTGCAATCGGATTTCTGGATCCCTTTTCATTCTTTTACCGTTCTATGGCGACGGCGGTTTATCCAGCGCTCAATTGGGGGATACAAGAATTATTTACCTGGCTTTACAACACGGATCCCGGCATCGGGAGTGTGAGAGTCACCATGGTTTCAGAACCCATTTACGATGTATTGCGAGCCAATTTCCTGGCGGTAGAGCAGCCTCATTTTTACGGAGCCATGTTGATCGGCCTTTTGTTTCTTTTGGTCGTCGCTCTCAATTTATTCCGCGCCCGTTTTTGGTGCCGGTACATCTGTCCACTTGGCGCCTTGTTGGGTTTGGTTGGTAAGAATCCATTTTTCCGGTTAAAAAAAGATACCGAATTATGTAATGATTGCCGTCTCTGTATCGCAGACTGCCAGGGAGGAGCCGAACCACAAAAAACCGAGGGATGGAAACCATCCGAGTGCTTTTACTGCTGGAACTGCGATAAATCCTGTCCCTCCAACGCAATTTCTTTCAAATTCGAAGTACCCTGGGAGAAAAAACAATGAGTCTGTTGAATAATGCCTTCACACGATGGCTTAAACATTTTTTCAAACCACCGGAAGGAGAACAACTCGACCTTAACCGGCGAGCTATTATGGCCAGTGGTCTGGCTGGACTCGGTGGGTTGATGCTGTTTCGTATACATCCTCAAGCAAACGGCCGGACATACTCACCCGAATTGATTCGTCCCCCGGGTGCTGTGTCCGAAGCAGAGTTTCTGGCTAAATGTATCAAATGTGGAGAATGCATGAAGGTTTGTCCAACCAATGCCCTCCACCCCACTTTCATGGAAGCGGGATTGGAAGGCATGTGGACCCCCTACTTTATTATGAAGATCGGGTATTGCGAATTTGAATGCACGTTGTGTACGCAAGTATGCCCCACCGATGCTATTAAAGAACTGACGGTGGAAGAAAAACGCAAAACAAAAATTGGACGAGCTTATTTCGATAAGAACCGGTGCCTGCCTTATGCCTTCGCCCGATCCTGTATTGTCTGCGAAGAGCACTGCCCAACACCAGAGAAAGCGATTTGGTTTGAAGAAGTGGAAATGCTCAATCATGCCGGCGAAAAAATACTGGTAAAACAACCGCGAGTGGACCCTGATCTTTGTGTCGGATGCGGCATTTGCGAAAATGTCTGCCCTATTGAAGACAAAGCCGGAATTTATGTAACCAGCGCCGGAGAGGATCGGAATCCTGATAACCAATACCTGTTACAGAGTGATATGGGCGGGTATGGCCAGGATTACAGTGCAGGTGGTATATATTGATCGAGCAAGAAAGTTATTCATCTATAAATCCGTGGTACAGCCCCATATAATAAGGTAATAGATACACTGTTCCGCTTGCCAAAGTTCTCCCATCGCCTCCATAATCCAATCTCCATGGATCAGTATTCCAATGGTTGAAATGTCTTTCTTCTACTGGAAGTACTTTTCCATTGACGCGGTATCCTCGGCTTCGATTCGGTTCACCGGTGGGATCGATTCCAGCCTGTCTGGGCAGGAAAACTATATCCAATCGATGGCTGTTTCTATGCGGCCAATTCAAGCGGTCGAGTGGAAATCCTTTCAGTGTAGCAACTGAATCTTCCAGCCATCCTTCCCACGGATTTAAATCATTGGTTCCCCATGGATCTGTAAAGGTTGCATCAAGCCCACAAGAGGCGTATGCGAAGTTAAAAAATGGATTCATTTCAGGGAACTCAAGCATCCAGTATTGATAGAAGGAAAAGATCATCAATGTTTTCAGCCGTTCATTTTTTGTATATCGAATAAGATTGTAGAAACTCATAAAGGCCATCTCATCGTCGGATTGATTGCCCGACCCGATTCCACGCTGAATTTTTGGAACCATGGCATTGATATCATACGAATGTTCCTCCATCAGCGACTCTGAAGTCTCTCCATACTTCGCGTCACCGGTAATGTGTTCTGCCACAGCCAGGTAGGAAAGTATACTCAATG
>CAZXSQ010000439.1:0-5778 GCA_964643335.1 uncultured bacterium | reverse complement strand
CCGCCCAAGATAAGTCCATTCAACAAATTTCTTCTGTTCAAATTGAACGAGGATGTCTTGGTGTCACTTTGTTTATGATGTTTTGACATAAAAATATCCTTTGTCATTCTCCCCAATATTTTCTGAAAAGCAGTAAATCTAAAATATCCACTTTCCCATCCCCATTGATATCCGATCGTGATCTCAATTGAGGCGGGATGGTCGGAATCGGGGTTATTGTGGGAGTCGGCGTAATAGTTGGTGTTGAAGTAGGAGTAGGTGTATCAGTTGGGATTGGAGTAAAAGTGGGGGTGCCGATTGGTGTATTTGTCGGGGTAGGTGTAGGCGTACCCTCAATTTTGTAAACAACATCTAATAAATCAATAATATACCAAGGCGCTTCTTTTTCAAAATAACGGTTGGTTATATCTTGTGAGACTGAAAAGGTAATTGTATGGTTATGCAGTTCATATTCAAAAGAGGATTGATTTGAACTGGGTAGAGGAGTTCCACTTCGGGCAGGAATACCCAAATTGATGGATTGGGAACTGTCAAAGAGGTACATCCTCAGCACGGTTTGAAAAACACCATCGCCATCCACATCCCGCCGTGAGTCAATTTCATTATGCAAAAAGATCATGTATCGGCCATCTTCTGGACAAATAATGGAACCTGGCACTCCATCTTCCCGTGTATCGATCAGGCGCTCATTTTCCTTGGACCAATACAACAAGCGCGCATTTTCGTCTTCGATAGTATGCTTTGAGAAAATAATTTCAGTATCCGTCATGAACTCAAGCCGTGCTCCAAAAATCTTTTGAACTTCGACTTCTACTCCTCGAATCGGAGTTGGATTGTTTTTTGGAGGAATGGATCTGTCAGCCGAAAAATTGGTGGGATCGGGGGTGAGATTCTGAGCACTTGCTTGCATGACAGAGATTCCAAAACCGATTATCAAAGCAATTACATATAGCAAAGTAATCCTATGCGAGATTCTTGATAAAAAACGAAACGAATCATGCATGATTGATTCTCCTGTAAGATTTTCCTCAATAGAGAATAACTGAAGTATGGATCGTGACTTTTGCCAGGCCCGAGGATGTAAACAACTTAGATACTTAAGTCTAAGATATGAAAAGTTATTTTAGCAACGAAATTTGTTTCCTGTACTGGAAGTATACGAATCCATCCATTCGTAAAGCTTATTGTATTCATCAGTCGAATCAATCTCATCTGGAAAGATTCATCAACCAGGTTAAAATTTTTTTACGAAAAGGGGTAAGACGTGTTTTGTTGAAGGCATCTGCAATATGTTTGATTGCCTCCGATTGGGTAGGGTAGGGGTGAATAACTTGCGCTAACGTCCCCAAGTTTAAATTACTCACCATAGCCAGGCTGATTTCGTTTATCATTTCTCCTGCTTGCCGCGCAACAATGGTCGCTCCTAATATTTTTCCGGTTCCCTTCCGTGTGATGATTTTCACAAATCCATTTTCCTCGCCATCCGTGACCGCTCGATCCACCTCTTTGAACGATTCAATGTAAGTATCCACATCGAAACCGGAATCCAGCGCCTCTTGCTCCTGCATACCGATATGTGCCACTTCTGGATCGGTATAGGTACACCATGGAATCGTAAGTGTCTTCATCTTTTTCTTGAAAGGAAAAAGTGCGTTTTGTATGACTACACGGGCCGCCGCATCGGCGGCATGGGTAAATTTATACTTCATACAAACATCCCCAGCTGCAAAAATTCGAGCATTACTTGTTTGCAGGTAATCATTCACTCGCACTCCTTTTTTGGGATCGAAGTGAACACCGGCAGCTTCCAGGTTGAGACCTTCTACATTGGGCAACCGGCCGGTTGATACGAGTATTTCATCTACAGTGATAATCTCTTCCTGGTCTCCGGTAAGAACGGTGATTTCTTTACCTTGCTCGCAGACTTTCACCCTTTTTGCTGTGGCATTTAAACAAACATGAATTCCATCTTTTTGAAATGATCCCAAAACAATCTGAGCCGCGTCCGAATCGTCTCGTGGCAGCAATTGCGATGATCGTTCAATTAGCGTGACCTGGCTGCCCAGCCGGGAAAAAGCCTGCGCTAGTTCACTGCCCAATGGACCACCGCCAAGCACGGCAAGCCGCTTCGGGCACTCGGTTAGAGAAAAAACAGTCTCGTTGGTTAGATAACCGCATTCGGATAATCCTTCAATCGGTGGGATTGCCGCTCTCGCTCCTGTTGAGATGATTCCTTTTTTGAAACGGAAATCAGATCCGTCCACCTCGACCGTATCCGGACCTTTAAGATGTGCTGATCCGAGAAAAACATCGACACCCAATTGAGAAAACCGTTCGGCTGAATCGTGAGGACTGATTTGGCTGCGAAGCCTTCGCATGCGCTCCATGACCGCTGCAAAATTTACATGGCTTCCATCAGAAACTTCTACTCCATATTCATGCGCATCACGCCCATCTGCAAACGCACGCGCAGAACGGATCAGGCTTTTGGATGGCACACACCCGTAATTCAAGCAGTCCCCTCCCATGAGATGCTTTTCAACCAAAGCGGCTTTCGCTCCCAAACCTGCCGCCCCGGCGGCCGTCACCAGTCCCGCTGTTCCTGCGCCGATGACCACTAGATCATATAAAGGAGCGGGCTGAGGATTCACCCAATTGACTGGTGACACATTAGCCAGCAGAGTCTCGTTATATTTGTCTTTTGGAAAAATATCAGTCATAAGAAATTGTCGAAACCTTTGTTTAATCTAAGTGCTTGAAAGTGATTCTGAACTTCGAAGTTTATTACGCGCTTTTCGTATCAGCAGAACAAGAATGATCACAACCAACACCAATGTGATTATCAGCTCCCAAGGCACTCTTCCCTGCGTCAATCCTTTTGTCAAGGCGTCAACGCTGACGACATAAACGATTGTACCGGGCAGCATACAGAGCCAAGACCAAAAAACATACGTCTTAAAAGGAACTTTTGTCAGCCCAAAACCATAATTGAGTAAGTTAAAAGGAAATAAAGGAACCAATCGGGTCAAAGCCACAATGGTTGAACCATGTTCTTTTGTGAGCGAGTCCAGCTTTTGAAATGTTGATTGTGTAGCGAATCGTTTTTCCATGGCGTCTCGGGCGAAATAACGTGAAATCAAAAAACACAACGCCGCACCGGTCGTAGAAGATATACTGACCAGGACAACCCCCCAAAAAGAACCAAAAAGAGCACCGGCCCCAAGAGTAAGCGCTGTGCCGGGAACCGCAGCAATGGTCGCCAGAACATAAAGCACCATGAAAACCACCGGTCCCAACGCTCCCAAATTATCTATCCAATCTCGTAACTCCCCCAGGCGTTCGCCTAAATTAAAAACTTTGGCAGTCACAAATAATGCCGCCAAAAAAACAATAAACAAGGGGATTCGCCACCAATTATGATTTGTTGAAGTGTTCGATGAATTTGTATTATTGGTATCTGCTTGGTTTTGTGTCATATTTTTTTTAATTAATTCGCTTTCTGCTCGTTTAATGACCAATCGTATGAAAGATATTCAATGGAAAAATCGGCTTCTTCAATATATTCACTCTTTTCAGATGAAAGATACTGGCTGATAAAGTTCAACACAGCACGTTCGACTTTAGAATGTCCTGTAAATTTTTCATTCGTACCGTATTTAGGAACGAAATCTTTTCCAAACCATTTGAAAATAGAGGAAAGAAAAACCTTGTTTTGTTGACGATCTATTTTAAATTTTTTAGGATTACTCAGAAAACGTTTGCTTTGATCTTCCAATTGCGAGTCCAATTCATCGCCGGTGTACGGTTCATTTCTCAATATGGGACATCCTTTCGCTGCACAAACCAAAGCCATATGTATGCGTGGTTCATTGAACTTTTTCCTCAATATTTCATGCTCAATATGATCCAAAGTCATTTCTTCTCCCATAACCGGATGGGTTATCTCATCCCATACCCCTGAAATTTGCCGAATACTATTTGAAGGATAAAGGAATCCCCCGATCAAGGACGCTTCAATCGGGTAATGATTGATGATAACTTTCAAAGTGATTGCATTGTATGCATTAATCCAAAAAACTATCTGCTTATTATCAGTCCATTGACCGTATCGTGCTCTTTCAAGTAAATCGAGGTTGGCCATAAATGTTTTCAGGTTTTCTGGATTAGATTTAAGTTTTTGATAATTGACCATCCCTTGATCATCGACATATTTCTCCAAAACTGTCGCATACGGTTCATAGTTGAACTCATCCATACTGGTTTTGGTTTCACCTGCCTGGACATAAGGCACAACTGAAAAAATACATACCAAAACAAGAAAACCGTGAGCTGCTATTGTATTCATTTTATAACCTGTAAGTGTATTGAGTGTTATTTTACGAGAAAGCAAGTTAGACAAGAGCACCGCCGCAAGATGAACCGCATCCAGCCGTACATCCAAAACAGTGATTTCCAGTTACAATTCTGCGTGTCGCTAAAACAGCGGGATCAAATTGATCGATATGGTTGGGAGCGCCGTGATTCACTGACCATTTTAAGGCAAGATTGAAATCGCAGTCGTATAAAGTACCATCCCAGTCCACGCTGATCTGATGCCTGCACATTAAATTATCCACCGTTTCAGAATTAAATGTATCAAATAGTAGTTGCATGTAATCTTTCGCCTCTTTATGTCTTCGAAGATCGGCCAGAAATCGGCCGATTGGCATATTTGCGATAGTCAAAAGATGAGTAAATTCTATTCCAAATCGCTCCCATAACTCTCTTCTATAATCGGATTCCAAACCGGATTGATCAGGGGGCAAGACTGGACCGATAGGATTATAAACCAGATTCAACGGCAAAGCCGGATCTTTACCGTAACCATATTGATTAAGTGTTTTGAGGGCTTCTATGCTTTTTTGATAAATCCCTGAACCTCTTTGCTTGGCCACATTTTCTTCCAAATAACAGGGTAAAGAGGCCACAAGGTTTACTTGATGATCCCGATAAAATTCAGGAATGTCCTTTATTTCTGGTTCCAAGAGAACCGTCAAATTTGTCCGGACTTGTACTTCATGATCCGCTTGCCGGAGAGCACCAACAAATTCTCTAAAATGAGGATTCAATTCAGGTGCTCCCCCGGTTATATCAACCAATTGGCAACCAATCCGTTTAGCCGCTTCAAGAATCTTTCCCATAATCGGCCAGGGCATGATCTCTTTTCTCCGGGGTGATGAAGCAACATGGCAATGCACACATTCCTGGTTGCAGACTAGACCAACATTCACCTGAATAGTGGAAATATCGACGCTCCTGAATCCATCTTCGGGAGTATTTGATACTTTTTCTTCAAAATCGTTTAAATAGTCAGTCATGAAGCAACTCTACTTTGAAAATATTGGATTTAAACTGTTT
Organism: uncultured bacterium; assembly: GCA_964643335.1. Lineage (GTDB taxonomy): Bacteria > Hinthialibacterota > Hinthialibacteria > Hinthialibacterales > Hinthialibacteraceae > CAZXSQ01. The sequence continues at coordinate 381 of CAZXSQ010000439.1, read as the reverse complement.
GCGTATAAGAATAGTTGATAATTTTTTATCTATGCATTTGTATTAACATGATTACGAACCGATTTGATTTATCAAGCTTGATTAATTTTATCAATATTGTATCTTTCAGTTTTCCGGATGCCAACTAATTTATAAACTTTTTTGTTTATTTTTTATGGCATTTCATGAAATTCTCTCTTTTGATCTTAAAATTGATATCTCCATGCTCTAAACTAACAGGAAGTTTATAAATTAAGCGAAGAGGTTCCAAACATGGTTACTCGACGGAGCTTTCTGGCCGCAGGAGCTGGTATACTCGCTTCCGGCATATTCCCCAAAATTTCTCGTGGCTCATCAAAAAAAAGACCAAACATATTATTCCTTTTTTCCGATCAGGAGCGT
>CAZXSQ010000438.1:0-5782 GCA_964643335.1 uncultured bacterium | reverse complement strand
TTCCCATTGGAAGAAATTCAGAATAATCATAGGGTAGAGGGATTTTTTTTGCCGGACAATACCACCTTTCAGCCCGTCGGATCACCCGGCTTTGCTAGTCGAACTTCGTACTCTCCAGTTATTAAAAGACGGCGAAAAAATTATTAAGAAAAACGCATATATGGAAAGCTATTTGAATGAATGACACGATGCCTCTTCATGATGACGTGATTGAATTTATTGACAATAATATCAGCACTTTTTATAAAAGAAGGGCCGAACAATTAAAAGAATTAAAACTATATGAAATTCTCAACAATAAAAACCTTTATCATTTCAGGATCAAGAACATTCTCACATCTGAAGAATTGATTAAATCCTTATTGGAAGCACATCTATCCTCACAAGAAGAAGGTTTATTTGGGGGGTTTTTTGGAAAGATTGGCAATCCACATAAGTAAACGGTATGGTGGCAGAAAATCATCCTCACGAGGAATCGATTTGGAATTTGACCGTGAAGGCAAACGGTATATCGTTACCATCAAATCCGGACCAAATTGGGGAAACAGCGGGCAGATTGAGGATATGGTTCAAAGCTTTTGGGAAGCAAAACGCAGATTAAAAACAAATAATCCCAATATTGAAATCATTGCGGTTAATGGCTGCTGCTATGGCCGGGATAACCACCCTTATAAAAAGAAAGATTATTATAAATTTTGTGGACAGGCGTTTTGGGAATTTATATCAGGAGACCCAGACTTATACAAAGACATTATCGAACCATTGGGTCATAAAGCCAAAGAAAGAAATGAAGAATTTCTGGAATCCTATGCACAAGTAATTAACTTATTCACAGATGAATTCAACAAAGATTTTCTATTGGATGGAAAAATCAATTGGGAAAAACTGGTTGAATATAATTCTTCTAAAAAACTTAAATAAAACGAAGCGGTAGAAAACCGACGGCGCAGGAACTTCACTTCCAAATGTTGGGAATTCCTCTACCAGTAGATATCCTGGTGGCTACTCCAGAGGATTTGGAAAAACATAAGGACAATATTGGATTGATTTACAAATCGCTCGTTCGTCGCCATCAAGGTCTTTCGACTAGCCGCAAACGCATACTCGCCGCTTTACTTTCTGCGCTCGCGAATGGACAAAAAACCTCCACGAAATGTCACTTAACTCGGTATTATAGAACTTTTTAAAGAAAGAAAATTGTATACAAGAGTATCATTAATGCATTCTATTGATCAACTCATCCAATTTTGTTATGATCCGGTCTTGGAAAGACTTTCGGGGTGACCGTTCACCTCTTTTCCAGCGGTTCATGGTACTGGGACGGCCTGAGCATGTTTGCGAAGCGGTGCAGTATCGAACGTTGGACTGGAAGTTGTGGTTGAAGTAATGGATGAAAAACGGTAACGAAGTCCAAAACGCACGATTTTTTTGTACAATTGAATTCAGAAAAGATTGTTTGATGTGTCCCTCGAATTCAAAGAACTTTTGGAGCGAACATCGAAGAATTTAAGGTAATGATTATGGATCAAAGAGATCAGAAAATACTTAAAACATTCAAAACGCTCCTTATGGATAAAATACAAGTCAACCAAGTGATCTTGTTTGGTTCCCGTGCACGTGGAGATGCAGAACCTGATTCTGATTTGGATGTTCTTGTGATTGTCGAGAACAAAACAGAGGAAGTTGAAGATTTCGTCAGTGATTGTGCCTGGAAAGTGGGAATTTCTCATGGCATTGTCGTCTCACCTTTGGTTTATTCGAGAGATGAATGGGAAAACGGGCCTGCAAAATATTCACCGTTTGTTCAGAATGTTCTAGCCGAAGGAGTCCATATATGAAGAAGGACGAAGCGATTTCCACAATAATTAGGATAGGGAATAAATGAAGCAACTGGTCTTGATGATTTCGTTTTATCTTTGTTTTCTTCTTGCTTCTGGGGGATTCGGTTATGCTCAACCTGATCTGAACTGGCGATATTGGACTTCGGATGATGGTTTTCGTGGATCTCATACTAGGGTGTGTAATGTTAACTGGGATGATACGGTTTGGCTCAGTCATAGCGAAGTTCCCGAAAGACGTGGCTGGATAGATATACAGTACACCATATCCCGGCTTCTGATATCGCGATTCCAGTGTATCGAACACCACAAGGCCAAATCTGGTCGGCGTTTTAAAAGAAAATACATTTAAACTGTTTTATTATGATACGGGCGGCGATTTGGTGGAATTCAGCCAAAGGACGCTCGAAATTTACGATCCCGTTTATTTCAGTAACAAATTCAATTGAACTGATTTTTTGTAATAACTCGGTTTATTCCAGGGTTGTAAAGCCATGTCGAATAGCATATTTGGTTAATTCAGCAACCGTGTAAATGTTAAGTTTGGTCATGATATGACGGCGATGAGTTTCTGATGTACTCGTGCTAACACATAGTAGTTCCGCAATTTCCTGAGTGTTTTTTCCTTCGGCAAGGAGTTGCAATATTTCCCTTTCGCGTGCTGTTAGCGTATCGGAGGATTCATCTACTTTGGATGGTTTGTCTTGCAGATATTTTACAACCGATTCAACGACGGAAGGGCTGATATAGGATTGATCGTTCATGATCGTACGTATTGAATCGACCAACTCGTCCGCCGCGCAATTCTTGGGAAGATATCCAGAGGCGCCCGATTCAAGCATTCGGGCAATTAAACGGCTTTTGGTATGGACGGACAACGCCAAGATTTTGGTTTCAGCCGATGCGGCTTTGATCTGTTTGGTGGCCTCGATACCCGTCAGGTTTGGCATTTCAATATCCATGACAACAATATCCGGTTTGTACTCTTCTACGAGTTGAACAGCTTCCCGGCCGTCGCTGGCTACAGAGATCACATCAAAGTCATCCTGCTGGTCTAAAAGGATTTTTAAAGCATCGCGCATTACAACATGATCGTCTGCCAATAGAATTTTGGTTTTCATGAGATTGTTACCTTTTTTCGTTCCAGTGGAGTTAATAGTATGACTGCCGTTCCTCGTTCACGTTGAGAGTGAAGATCAAAATGACCTCCAATTTGTTCCAAACGTTCTTGAATGCTGAATAATCCATATCCCCCTAGTTGCTTGGAATGGTTGTATGGATTTGACGATTCAAATCCCTGTCCGTCGTCTGAAACACAGATCCGTGAAAATTGGTGATCGAGGGCAAATTCGATTCGGACGAGCGTTGCATTCGCGTGTTTAATGATGTTGAACAATAATTCTTGAATGGCTCGATACAAAAAGTATTGGTTGTCCTGCGATAATGGTATCTTTTGATGATTTTTTACAATTTGAATATCCAATCCATATTTCGAACCAATTTCATCGGCGAGTTCCTCAATCGATTCTACCAGCCCGAGTTGATATAAACTCGATGGGCACAATTCAAATGTCATGGTTTGTGTGGTTTTCAAGGTGCGGTTCAAACGATCCACAATTTGGGTTATGAATTTTGTTTCGTGCTTTTCGTCTTGTTTTTGTTTCAGCATCGTGAGTTCCATGATAGATAATGCCAACGATTGGCTGATACCATCATGCAGATCGGATGCTAATTGCCGTCGTTCGCGCTCTTCGGTAAGTGAAAGGTCGACCGCCATGGCCCGTAATTTTTTTTGATATTCTGCTTGTTGAGTGTAGGATTCATTCAATTCTTTGTTGATAGTAGCGAATCGGTAAGTAATGTTCACTGTCATGGAGAGTATGAGCGGAAGTAATGCAATAGAACGAAACGTGTTGAAGTCTGTCGGTAACCAGGGGATAAATAAAAGAAAATATAGTAAGGCCCAAATAAATAAAAAGAGTGTTGCTATCGCTCCTATAGCGATGAAATGGATACCTCTTGTTTTTTTCATGATTCCAACGATGAGTACACGTAAGCATTCGATCACAATAGACAAGATGAAGAAATTCATAAGTGGAGTGAGATGAAATTCAAGGAACTGCAACATCACAACCAAGATGACTGCGATGGGAAAATATATCCAAAAAAAGGGATGCGGTTTTCCGTATACAATTTGATAAAAGAACAGTAACAATAGAAGCATTGCGATGACAAAACCCACCTCATGCATATTCGAAAAAAAGTGAACACCTGTGTAGGATTCTGCCTCGTTAATCTGTGTTTGGGCATAATTGGTAATCATTATCAGCAATAAAAAACAGGCAAAATACAAATTTTCTCGTAAATGGGGATAAATAATAAAAATGGAAATGTGCAAAAAAATCATGGTGCAACACAGGATTAAAACAATCTGCTGAATCGATGTGCGATTGATTAAATTGGGAATGGAAAGAAATGACGGAATGAATGTGGTATCTCCTTGGATGGGAGATGTGTTAATAATCCCGGAAAAATGTTTGGTTTCCGAATCGCCGGGATGCGGACGTACTTGATATCGGAACGCGGTAAAACCAGGAGGTATGGAACATTTCCAAATCACGGACGAGCCGTTCAATTTTCCGTTGTGGCTGATATGACTGACCGACCATTCTTCAGGAGGGAATTCCAAGATTGTAATCGATTGCTCTTGATCGGTTGGATTGTGAACTTCCAAGACTATGGGTATATATATTTTGGGTGAATATCCACCAAGCGGGATATGCCTTTTCGCATAGGATATAGCGGGCGTTAATGTGACCTTTGAATAACGAATGCATGCCAACTCGTTGTTATCAAGCCCGTTGGCGACATCGAATCCAAAGGCCACCTCCTCAGCCATTTCGATATGAACACCATGTCCAAACTGCCAGAGTTTGCCATTGTAGGACCATTCCGCCCAAAAATAATTCTCCTCGGCGTCACGTGAAATCCGAAGGAACACCGGTTTGCCTGAATGGGAAAGCCGGATCGGTTCTCCGGTCAGCAATTCATAGCCAAACGCTTTTTCCCCGGTACGGAGTCTCCACGGAATACCGATTGAGTCGCCAAAAGATGTTGTTCGCCCCGCTTGACACAAGATGCTAAACAGTTTGGAATCGGTGGCCGCTCCATACTCCCGAATCATTATACCCGCTACCGGCCACTGTGAATTCCCACCCTTTTTGATGTATTCCACTTGCGCGGTAAGTGTCCAGGAGCCAATCAGAGGTGTGTATAGGAAAAAACCTTCATCGCTGTCTACAAAAATTTGGTCTCCGTTGCCGTAAACATCATAGACAAAATCATCATCTTTTGTTGTGATTTCCACACGGCCTGGGCGTTTGTACATTCCTAATTGCGGTGGATATTCCGGTAATCCCCAATCCGCGGTAGCGGAAAAAATACCGAAATCGGCCGATCCATCATTTTCCGAAACGGAGGGGTTTACGAATGATAAAAAAAGCAAGCATACGATCAATGTTGGATGCAACTTCATCATACTTTCAAATCCTCTTGTTGGAATCGATGAGGCTACGCAATCTGGCCAACGCACAATGAATCAACGGATGATTGGATTATAAGTCAATTTTCCATAAATCATATCATGGAAATCATGATATGAATATCATGTTTTCCTTAATAGCCATACAGGTACCCTGCTGAAATAATATGATCAATCACATAAAAGGAGGAGTTAGCATGATGAACGCATTATCTCAAATTCTTAGCATTGCAGCACTCATTCTTTGCTTCGTGTCAAGTGGTTGGTGTCAGGATGAACCGAGAGCCATCGGGATATTCGAGGATCATTACGACATTGACGTGGACGATCCCCCATCTCCCGGTGAAATGACATACAACGAACAGGAGGGATCCTATACGATCGTTGGTGGAGGAAGAGAGTC
>CAZXSQ010000437.1:0-5782 GCA_964643335.1 uncultured bacterium | reverse complement strand
TGAAGGCAACACGTTCTCGGCTGTAGAAGGCGATGGGAAACTTTATTGCAAAACACTCTATCCCCAAAATGCTGTGTTGGAAAAAATCGGTGGGCCGGGAAAAGAATTTTACGCCTGCGGCCGCAATTGGGAACTCGTGCCGGAACTGCGGAAATGGAAGGAAAAGGGATTTCTCGGCAATTGGCGCATGGAAGTTTCTCCTGGCTCTCCACAGGAAGAAGATGTGTTTCTACACTTGATTCAAGCCGGTGATAAAAATCTAGATTCAATGATTTCCGCTGATTTAATTGATAAAGATGGAATACTAGGAGTCAGTTTTGTATTTGAGGATAAAACAACCGAAGTTACATTTAAAACATCAGGAAAAGCGGCGGGGCATATTAAAATCGAAGAAAACGGTAACAGCTTAATCGATAAAGATTTAACAGAAGAAGTCATGCCGCAATCCGGCTTGAGCGGTTCATAATCGGTGAAGAATAATTTTTCAACAATTTATCACTGAAACACTACCCCAATCCCCAAAAAGTTTATAGATTTTATTATTATGACGACTCTAGCCATCATTCTTTTTTGGGGAAATTTATGTATCCTTTTTTATATCTATTTTGGATATACGTTGCTTTTATATTTTATTTCAAGAATCAAACCGGTTGCCCATTCCATTAAAGAAGACTTTTATCCACCGGTTACCATCCTTTTTGCGGGGAGAAATGAGTTAGGATCACTTCCAGGCAAATTGGAAAGTATCCGCGCTTTGGATTATCCTTCCGAGCAGATACAAATTCTGATCGCTTCCGATGATTCAACCGACGGCACCAATGAATTCCTTGACCAGCAGGATGATGTCGAGTTGGTCATCTTGAAATCGCATTCAGGAAAAAACGCAGCCTTAAATGAACTGCTTCCCAAAGCAAGCGGGGATATTCTCTTTTTTACCGACGCGAACAACAAACTCGATCCCTCTTGCTTAAAAGCGGCTGTTCGGCATTTTTACGATCCCCAAATTGGAGCCGTGGCCGGTGAATTGGTCTTCACTCAAGACGAGCCATGGAATCCGGTCGGACGAGGGACAGGATTATATTGGCATTACGAAAATTGGATCAAGCGTTCGGAAAGCCGTTTAGGCTCCGTGCTGGTTGCAGCCGGATCGATGCTGACCTGCAGAACTGGATTGATAGACCGTCTCAATCCCCGCATCGCCAACGATTTGGAAATCCCTGCACGCATTGGCGCTCAGGGATATCAGGTCTTGTATGAAAAAGATTGTGTGGGATATGAAAAACCTCACACCAATGTGTGGGAAGAATTCTGGCGAACTTCACGCATCGTCGCGCGAGGGTTGCAAGGATTTATCTGTCTTTTCCCAACATTACTCAAATCACCGCTCAGATTCTGGCAGTTTTTTTCTCACAAGTTTCTGCGCTGGTTCACATTGGTTTATTGCTTCTTTTTGCTATGGAGCGCCTGGATGTTGCGTGAAAGCTGGTTTTATTATGAAATATTCACCATTGGATGCGCTTTACTTGTTTGCAGCCTGGTGGGAATGATTTTCATCGACCGGAAAAATTCGCCACGGCTGCTGCGTCCCTGCTCCTTGCTTTCTCATCTGCTAATTATGAACCTGGCTGCCTTGTGGGGATTGTTCCTTTCTTTGATCGGTCAGGCCCCCGCCACCTGGAGTATCCCGAAATCCACTCGTGAACAAAAATAAACTACTCTCGGGAGGGCGAGGTTCCTGGGGTTGTCTCAAAACTATGTTAGATGAGGAAGATACCACAACATAAGGCAAACACATAAGTTTGCCCCTACCATATGTAAGGTTAGACCTATGTGTCTAACCTGTTATAAGACAACCCCTCCTATCGAGCCTTCGGTCATCCCAGCTGAACATTGCATGGTTCAATCTTTATCAAAAAAAACTGGCTTCACCTTGCCCCTAGCCCCACGAAGGCACCAGAATAGCACAAACCCTTAGCGCCTTTGCGTCTCAGCGTCTTCGCGTTAATTTACGTTTTTGTGGTTGTACGAGGATATTTAAATTGAGACTTGTTTCATTGTCGTAATCTTTATACTATACAATAAGATGCAAATCTGCGATTTTTGAAGTAGAGGTTTTATTATGTTTAAAAGTTCGTATCACCGAAAAACGTTCATTCACACAATCATCCTTGGTGTGACGTGTGTTTCATTGATAATGAGTGGTTCAACATCTGAACAGGAAGAAACAGTCCAAAAAGCCGGTTTTGCTGAACATGATATCACTCCCGAATTAGGCATGGAAAAACCGGGCGGGTATGGAAAATCCTACCATCGGGAGTTCCATGATCCATGTAAGGTTCGTGCTGTAGTTTTCGACGACGGTAAACAAAAAGCCGCGCTGGTGGGGGTCGACGGTTTAATGGTTCCGCGTCATTTGGTCAAGAGTGCAAGAGAAAAGATACAAGAGCAATGCGGCATTCCACCAGAAGCGGTGATGATTGGTGCCTCTCATTCACATGCAGCTGGGCCACTCGGTATGATTCAACCCGGCCAATTCGACTGGGCATCGCCTTTAATCCAATCCCTTGCTTATGAAAAATCTTCTACCGCTGATGCTGAATATCTCAAAGAAGTTGAGAATGCGGTTGCCGATGCAGTGGTTATGGCAAATGCAAATCTGAAGGACGCCATTTGCGGCGTGGGCATCGGCATCGAAGATAAAGTGGCTTTCAACCGCCGGTTCCACATGAAAAACAGTTTGGTTTACACCCACCCTGGGAAAGGGAATCCGGACAGTGTTAAGGTCGCCGGACCAACCGATCCGGAAGTGGGTGTGATCGGAGTGTGGGATCAACAAGATGACTTTAAGGGATGCATCGTCAATTACGCCTGCCATGCCACAGGAGCTCCAAGAGGGATTTCCGCCAGCTGGATTTATTATGTGGAAAAAGTCATTCGCGGTGTCATGGGCAAAGATGCTATTGTGGTATTTTTGGCAGGATTCTCAGGGGATGTTACTCAAGTGGACAATCTCAGCAAATACGCCGAACGGGAACGTGAAGACACCGCCCGCTTTGTGGGCAGCCGTATCGGTGCAGAAGCCGTGAAAGCGCTTGTTGGGATGGAGAAAGGATCGCTGGTTCCAGTCGATACGAAATCGAAAGTGTTGCAGATGGAACGCCGACAACCCGATCCTGAACGCGTGAAATCCTGTATGGAAATCGTTCAACAGGGACCCAAAAAAGCAGGCAGTACAGAATGGACTTTTGCGAAGGAGATTCTTCTGCTCGATGCGATTCTTTCCAAACAACCCAAAGCGGAAGTGGAATTGCAGGCTGTGCAAATCGGACCAGCTATATATTTATCGGCCCCGGGGGAGATGTTTTGCCAACTTGGTCTGGATATCAAAGAGGGAAGCCCGTTCCCGTTTACATTTCCAGTGAGTTTAGCCAACGGGTGTGTCGGTTATATTCCAACTGAAAAGGCTCTGGGCGAACACGGCGGCGGTTATGAAACCCGTCTTACGAGTTACAGCAACCTGCGGCCTGATGCAGGAAGCATCATGCGAGAACAGTTGATCGAGTTTGCTAAAGAAATGAAACCCGGAGAACAACCCATGCGGCCAAAAGCAGCGCCATTCCGGCAGCCGTGGAGGTATGGGAATGTTCCACCGGAATTGAAATGAGAGAAAAGGGCGTATGAAAAATTCAAAACAAACAGAAAAACCCGGTAAAGAAAACCTACCGGGATTATCAATCTCCAAACCATCTAAAAAAAAGAAAAAGAAACCAAAGAGCAAAATTCGTAATATTTTCATTAATCTGCTGCTCATCATGGGCAGCAGTGTTTTTGCTTTTTGGGTTATTTTCATTGCTGGTGAAATCTGGATACGCAGCCAGGAACTTCCTGAGACAACAGGGAGTATATACACGATAAGAGAAAATGCACATCCACGCGCCGTTTTAACACCTGGTGCACTGGAAACAGCGACCGGTACTCAGGTACAAATTAACAGCCTCGGTTTTCGCGGACCCGAATATTCACGCGAAAAACCGGAAGGAACGCTGCGGGTCATCGCATTAGGGGATTCATTCACATTTGGCGCGGGGGCTCCACAGGAGGTGCTTTTTACCACCCGGCTGGAAGAAAAACTCAACCAAACAAAAAAATACTCTCCCGCCGAGGTCTTGAATTTTGGTGTGGTGGATTACAACACGGATGATGAACTTGCATTGCTTAAGGAAAAAGGATTGGAATTATCACCGGATGTTGTTCTGCTTTTTTACGTGATGAACGACATCGAAGTCAAGTCTGAATATTTACCAAAAAAGGAAGAAACTGAGGCCGTAAAAAAAGGCGTGTTGAACGAAGAAGGACAAGATCGTCAATATCGCGCACCTCTTTATTGGATAGTGCACAATCTACGGCAGCGATCGCATTTTTTGGCTTATCTTGCTCCAAGAGTGGCTGCTTTGGGACGTAATTTAGGTTTTGATATCCCCTCCAGCGGTGCATTTTACAGCACAGCTTATGCTGAGAATGTAGAAGGGTGGCAACGCTCCAAAGCAGCGTTGAAAAAAATCCAGGCACTGGGTGAAAAACATGGATTTGAATTCGCACTAATTCTCTTTCCGCTCATGACCAACTTCACCGATTCGTATCCGGCGAAACGCTCTCACGAGGTGATTGCGCAATTCGCCAATGAGCAGGGGATTCCTTTTTTGGACTTGCTTCCCGAATATATGGGGAAAAATGCTACATCGTTATGGGTTTCTCCCACTGATGGACATCCGAATGCGGAAGGTCACCGGATCGCTGCAGACGCCGTGTATAATTTTTTAATCAACCATCCCGAGTTATTGTCACAAGTTCAACAATAAAAGGAACTTATCATAAATTTCCCAAACATTTCTTAGGTTTTTGATTCGTGAACTAAAAAATCTTTCTGAAAGCAAAACATTTAGCTTGACAAAAAAGGGATCGAAGTCAAAATAATAGGAAATTATGGTAAGAACCGCTTCCTACCCAGGTCCAAATATTGGTAGGATTTTTTTGTGGAAAGCGTTATTGAAAAATAGGCAATCATACGTCTCCATCGTCTAGGGGCCTAGGACACCGGCCTTTCACGCCGGTAACGGGGGTTCGAATCCCCCTGGAGACGTTTTTTATTTATCCTCTTCTCGATCTTTTTTTCCAGTCTAATAATTTTCTCATTCTTGATAATAGCCGAATTAACGACTATGATACTAGCAGGTGTTAGAATCCATGCAAAGTAGTGATGCGCCTGTAGCTCAGCAGGATAGAGCGCCGGATTCCTAATCCGTAGGTCGCGCGTTCGAATCGCGCCAGGCGCATACTGATTTTATTAAGTTTAGGCTTCCCATTGACTCCATTTGTTATATAAATGTGCTAATTTTGTACTAATCAATTTTCTGCTAAAGGCATTTATGTGCAGAAGTATGGAATTATGCGAGCTCGGTTTTACAAAAGAAATAACACGTATTGGATACGCTATACTTTTCAGGGCAAACAACATCGGGAAAGTCTCCGAACCCATGATGTAACCGTTGCTCGACGGCTTGCTAAACATATTGAAAAACAAATTATTCTTGCACTCCATGATATTCCTGATGAAAAGTTATGATCGATTCATTCCTGAAACAATACTTCCCATACGCTGAATCTCACAAAAGACCTAGAACGGTGAAGATAGATTGCAGAGTATTAACAGCCTTCCATAAACACATTAATCACCGATTTTCATGTTAAAAACCACCCCTAAAACCTTGTAGCACATTTGATT
>CAZXSQ010000436.1:0-5784 GCA_964643335.1 uncultured bacterium | reverse complement strand
TCTGGCTGGCCACATTATCATTTTTCACCATCCAACCCAGCTCAGGAGGTCTGGCGTTAGCGTTCAGTCCCCTCTGGCATTAACCTCCAAATCCATAATGCACCCCTGAATACATGTGGTCAATATAAAACTGGGCCAGTGTATGATGATCCATGGTGATGGGTGGCAAGGGCAAGACCGCACTAGCGGTCAGCCCTTGTTGCATTATGGCACCCCCTATTACTCCTCTTCAGAATCATCAATTCGTCCATCACGCAGATGAATAATTCGATCGGCGTAACTATCGGAAGCGGTACCATGAGTCACCACAATTACAGTACCGCCCTCTTTGTGATACTCATCCAAGTAGTTCATCACCTCAGATGCATTATCAGGATCGAGATTACCGGTAGGTTCATCGGCCAGTATTATTTTAGGTTGATTGAGCATGGCCCTGGCCACAGCTGCCCTTTGCCTTTCTCCGGCACTTAATTCAGAAGGTTTATGGGATTCACGCTCGGCAAGTCCCAGCCGTTTCAACAATTCCCTTCCCTTTTCAGGTTCAACTTTTTTCACTCCTGCTGATAAAGGAAGCAAAACATTTTCGATAACATTCAAGTAAGGGACAAGGTGAAACATTTGAAAAACAAAACCGATATTTTCAGCGCGAAATCGCGCCCGGGCAGCATCACTCATCGAATACACATCATTCCCATTAACAAATATCTTCCCTTTGGATGGACGCAACATGCCGCCAATGGATAACAGAAGGGTGGTTTTCCCAGAACCGCTGGGACCACGAAAAACCACAAACTCGCCGTCTTTCACGGATAAATCAATATTATCCAATGCACTCAGTGATCCGTTTTTAGTTTGATAGATTTTGCTAACGTTCTGTATTTCAACCATTGTTTTGTCCTATTGTTTATTCTTCATGAAGGATCTCAGCGGGGTCTTGAGTCACCGCCACCATTGCTGGGATAAAACTTGAAAGCGCCACAAATGCAGGTGCAGCCAACAGCGACCAAAACAGTAATGAATACATCGGTTTAATAGCTTTGGCCGTCACTTGAAAAATATCGGGACCGAACTGCAGTGAAAGCCAGGTACCAACCAAAAACCCGGCTACGGCTCCGATAATTCCAATCACCACAGATTTTCCAAGAAACAAGGCAGCGATTTTACTTGAACCGTAACCCAAAGCACGCAGGATACCAATTTCCTGCCGGCGTTCCCGTGTGTTCAACATGGCTAAAGCACCTATCCAAATCGCACAGACCACCACAACGATTGGCAAAATGAGGGCAAAATATTCTTCCATCATCTTGCGCTGTTTTTCACGGGCTTTCGCGATTGAACGAATCTGAATAACTTTGGCTTCCGGTAAAATATCTTGAAGCTGAGTTCTTAACAGATCACGGGGATCCACGTTAGGCAGAAAACACATACATTCCAAGGCTTCAATTTCATTGATCTTTCCTTCTAGATTGAGCATTCTTTGCACATCGTCGAGATGTGCATAAAGGCGAATATCATCCACGCTTCCACTTTCGGGAAGGCATCTCACTATGGTGAAGGTACCTTCAAAAACTTCGATTTGCTGTCCTTGTTTTAAATCTAAAGACTTCGCCAATTCATACCCAACATAAACCGTCCCTGGATTTATGTTGAATGTCATCGAGGGCTTTTCTTTACCAATTGGAGCCACTTCTGAAGTAATTCCAGTCAACAGGACATCCAATCCCTTCCATTCAACTCTTTTTTGTAAAGTCGCTTTTAGGTGGTTAAATATAATATCTTTTTGCGTCACAAAACGGTTTACATATTCCTCCGGCATGTACTTATCAGAATATCCCCGCGACCAGAATTCATTCATGTCGGTTTCTTGGGGGATGATGCGCAAATTATACCCGATATTCCTCATCAAACGTGTGGTTTCACGCCTTGAGGCTTCCCCTGTCGTAAAAAAAGAAACAAAGAATGTTACCGCTGTCGCGATAGCAAACAGGCTTAATAGAAAATTGGTTTTTCTATGGAACAACTCTTTTAAAATAAGATACAACGTTGACATTACGCCTCCGTCACTACAATAGTATCCGCCGATCTAACGCCGGCATCCTGCCGGCTTCTTCAATGATGCCAATCAAACGGCACCGTTATGAACATTCCTTTGTAACGCCGGCATCTTGCCAGCTTCTTTGATGACGCCGAGACGGCGGCGTTACGAGCATTTGCTTACAATCTGCAAATAAGAATCCACAATCAAATTATAAAAGAGAATCTCAGTCAGAAAAGTACTTCAAATCGCTTGGGACAACCACGACATCTGTCAAAATATTGCAAAGTATCGAAAGAGCGCCTGAATCGCAAATACCGATCATCATCCCAAATTTTCAAAAACGATCTATCGTTGATATTTCCGAATGACATTCTTTCATACGATTTCAAACCTTGCCCATCATAATAAAATGCATTTCTAACCGGTAAATTGTAAAAAACACAAGGGGATATCGATCCATCAGAAGAGACGAACAAGGCGTCTTGTATGTTTTCAGTACACACATACAGTTTTGTATCAGGCTGCGCGAGATAATAGTGGATTTGTATACCTTGATGAAGTCCTTCTTCCTTAACCTTGCTTAGCAGCTCGTTTATTTGTTCGAATTCATCATGTGTCAACGGAAAAATACGTTCAGACTCCAACTCCGGAGAAGAAATAAAATCCAATGTCGAAATCACCACCTGTTCGACCTGTAAACCTTCTAACAAGCTAGGCAGCTTTTGAATTTTCGTCAATTGTGAACGAAGAAGCAAGTAAGCAATATGTATGGCCGGTGTTGAAGAGTTTTTCTTGCATTTGGCCAGGTTCAACTTTTTGATCGTGTTTATAATGTGTGAAAGCTGTGTCCCTTTGCGAATAGAATCATTTTCTTCATCGGTTCCCGCAATAGAAAAGGCAATCATATCGATTCCGGATTCGATCAATGGTTCAATCATGTCATCATCGATCAACATGCCGGAAGTGGTGGTTCCCACTTTCGACCCCGCCTGCTTTGCTGTTTGTACCATTTGAAAGAATTCTGGATTCAGCAGCGGTTCTCCCCAACCCTGCAAAAAAGTCAACTGAGTTTTCTTCAACGCAGGTATGAGTCGACGAAAAGTCTCCAAAGACATGTGCCAATCCAGCCATTCGCGGTGATACACCGTATTGGGACAGTAAATGCATTCTGCATTACAGCAGGAACTGACTTCGATTTGAATCCAATCCGTATGAGGTATTAATATTGATTCCAGCCATTTCATATCATTTATATTATAAGAGTTTCTTCGCAATACTCTCAATTGTTTTGCATATTCAAATAATCCAAAGCAAAAAGAGACATGACCTGAATGCCGATAGGTATCGCATCTTCATCGACCTTCAGATAAGGGGTGTGAAGGGCATGAACAGCGCCGATCTCTTCGTTTCTCACTCCCAATCGAATATAAAAACCCGGCACTTTCTGAGCGAAATAAGCGAAATCCTCACCACCCATCGACGGTTTCTTCTCAATCACATTTTCCTCACCAACAATACTTTCCAAAGTCGGAAGCATTTTTTTACCAAGTTCAATATCGTTCCAGGTAACAGTTCCATAAGAATGATAAGTGATTTCTGCGCTGGCGTTATACGTTTCGGCGGTTTTGTGGACAATTTGTTTAAATTTTTCCCGAATTTGATTGCGAACTTCATCGCTGTGGGTGCGCACAGTACCTTCCATTTTGACTTCATCGGGAATGATATTCCAACGCTGACCACCGTTGATGATTCCAACCGTAACCACCGCCGGTTCGCGAGCATCGACGACGCGGCTGACAATGGTTTGTAATGAGGTAATAATATGGGCCGAGGTCACAATCGGATCGATGCCTTTCCACGGATAAGCGGCATGAGACTGTTTGCCTTTGACAGTAATTTCAAACTGATCCACGGCGGCCATGACACCCCCCAAGCCATATCCTAATTTTCCCACCTCGAGATCGGGTGAAATGTGCAAGGCAAACATAGCCGAGACATCGGGATTTTCCAACACACCTTCTTTGACCATCAAGCTCGCACCGCCTTCCTCTCCAGGAGGTGCACCCTCTTCAGCCGGTTGAAAAACGAGCTTCACAGTCCCATGGATCTCATCGCGCATTTGGCTCAAAACTTTCGCTGTCCCGAGCAGCACTGCGGTATGCACATCATGCCCACAGGCGTGCATCACTCCTTCATTTTGTGAAGCGAATTCAACACCGCTCTTTTCGGTGACAGGCAAAGCATCGATATCAGCGCGTAACCCAACAGTTGGCCCTGGATGATCCCCTTTAATCAATGCAACAACACCGTGATGAGCAACTCCTGTTTTTATATCATCAACGCCGATTTGTTTTAAAAGCTCAGCGATCCTTCTACCCGTGCGTTCTTCACGATTGGACAGCTCCGGATGGGAATGGAAATCCCGTCTCCAATCAATCACCTGATCCGAAATTTCATTCGTCAACTGTACAACTTCTTCCTTAGGACTATTGGCATAAGTGAGCAATGATCCAATCACACATGCAATCCACGCAGTTAAAGCAATTCTTCCGATTCGTTTCATGATTCTACTCCATTTATTCATCCATCCAGATTTTTTCATTGGTTACATGATAATGAGCCAATTGCCCCGCTCCAAGCAGAGAAGAATTTTGTTTAAAGACATAGTCATAGTCCCCTATCCATGCCTTTTTGCAGCGGATAAAAGCATCGGAAAGTCCCCCGCCGGTAAGATGAATGCGTGTAGACAACTGAACTTTCTTCGACATTTCATCGATATGCCGGGCCATATACTCAGTATTACCCCGTATCAGCGCCACTAGCATTTTTTCACGAGTCGTATTAAGGTGAAGCCGATGAAATGCTGCGTGCCTTTCTTCTACACAATACCGGTCTCCTGCAAGAAATACCTCATAGTCTGGCAAATCCCAAGTTTGTGTTTCATCAAAATAACGGTGAATAGTTTGAGGTACATAATATTGATAAAAGTGCTCAATCGCCATTTCACGGCAAAAGTTTTGGTGAAACCATTCCAATGCTTTGCCGCCCGTATTGAGAACATAAAGCGTAGACCAAAGGTCCGGAATAACGTGACACCGAATGTTATAACATGAACCGGCCAATGCATGAGCCAGCCCAATACAAATAATTTCACAGGTACCACATATATTCAAAATGGCTCCTTCGGCAATTACACCCGCCGTCAAAGCAGCGCACATGGCGTCATTGCCACCCATGAGGATAGGAATTCCCGAAGGCAAACCTGTTCTTACAGCCCAAAAGGGCAGCAAGTCCCCTGCCGATTCCCAACTATTGATTACCGGCGGAAGTTTATCAACCGGAATACCTAATTTCCCGGCAATTTCAACATTCCAGCAGCCATTATTTGCAGTAGTATTGTAAAGCGCAGTCAGCGACGCAGTGGAAGGATCCATACCCCAATTACCAGTCAACCGCTTCGCAAATAATGTATTGGTATGTCCAAACATGGCAGTTTTTTCAAATAACTCCGGCATTTCATCCCGCCACCAAAGAACGGTGGAAGCTGTACACCCACCAGAGACCGGCAGGTTTCCGGTAACGTTTAATAAATGCTCTTCACCAATAACGTCCCGAATGTATTTCGCCTGTTTGCCGCTGCGTCCGTCAAGGAATAACACGGCTGGAGTTAACGCTTCACCATTTGAATCAAAGGCAACCGCACCTGGGGTAGATACAGAAAATCCAACCGCTTCAACCTCACTCAG
>CAZXSQ010000435.1:0-5804 GCA_964643335.1 uncultured bacterium | reverse complement strand
TTCCCGGCGATTGGTGCTATATCAATAATTTTGAAGAGGATGATAAACCTCGAACCTTGCGTCTACAAGCCGGCAAAGGATACGAATTGCGCGAAGACATTGATAAGCTGGTCGAACGCCTAAGCGAAGAAGTTCCTCAATCATTTGACAGCGATGAATATCAGCGTGAAATGGAACAAATCGAAAAGAACATCCAGGACAAAAGAAATCAACTGCTGGATGAAGCCAACAAAGAAATAGAAGAAAAAGGATTCCGCTTTGTGCAAACTCCACAAGGTTTGGCTCTGGCTCCAATGAAGCAAGGACAGGTACTTTCACCCACTGAATTTAATGACCTTTCTGATAGTGAGAAAAAAGAATACCAGGAAAAACAAGGAGAGATGGAAGACAAGTTCCGCGAACTGATGCGCCACATGCGGCAGTTGCAATCTGAAAGCAGCGAACAAGTTCGTGAACTGGATAAGCGAATGGTTGATTATACCTTAAATCAACTACTTAAGGATCTTCGCGAAAAATATAAAGACCAGGAAGAGGTAATAAATTACCTCGATGAAATGCATAAGGATATCTTAAATAACGTTGAATTCATCAAACGCATGAAGGAGCAGCAACAAAATCCTCAATTAGCCATGTTGTTTGGTTCAACAGACCAGAAAGCAACGTTTGATCAATACAAAGTGAATTTATTTGTGGATAACCAAAAAACGGATGGCGCTCCAGTAATTTATGAATCCAATCCCACTTTTTATAACCTGATCGGAAAAGTCGAGCATGAAGCCCGGTTTGGCGCTTTGGTAACCAATTTCAGGAACATCAAAAGCGGGGCTTTACATCGGGCCAATGGAGGTTACCTGATTCTGGAAATAAAAAGTGTGCTGATGAAACCCTTCGCCTGGGATGCCCTTAAACGCTCATTGAAAAATGAACACGTGAAGATCGAAACAATGGGACAAGGTTACATGCCTATTTCAACTAAATCCCTGGAACCGGAACCTGTTCCTTTAAATGTGAAAGTCGTGCTGATCGGGGATCCATTAATATATCACCTTTTGTATCAATTAGATGAAGAATTTCAAGAATTGTTTAAAGTTAAGGCTGATTTCTCACGGGAAATGAATTGGGAAGAAGAAACTCCAAATCTGATTGCACAATTCATTGCCACAATTTGTAAAGAGGAAAATTTAACCCATTTTGATCCATCGGGAGCCTCCAGGATCGTGGAACAAAGCGCGAGAATGGTGGGACATCAAGGAAAATTGGCGGCAAAATTCGGCGATATTGTGGATTTGATTCGCGAATCGAGCCATTGGGCCGCTCAAAATGGACACGGCTTAGTTACAGAGAAAGATGTACGCCGTGCAGTAGACGAAAAAATTTACCGCTCCAATCGAGTGGAAGAAAAAATTCGTGAATTGATCGATGAAGGAACAATTCTGATCGATACCGATGCTGAATGTGTGGGCCAGGTCAATGGAATTTCTATTCTGCAACTAGGCGATTACGCTTTTGGAAAACCCTCCCGCCTGACGGCCCGCGCTTACACCGGAACACAAGGAGTTGTACACATCGATCGGGAAACCGAACTCGGTGGAAGAATCCACAATAAAGGCGTTATGATATTGACCGGCTATCTCGGTGGAAAATACGCTGAAAATTACCCCCTGGCGGTCTCGGCCAGTATTACGTTTGAACAATCCTATGAAGAAATTGAAGGCGACAGCGCTTCATCATCTGAATTATATGCTATGCTTTCCAGTTTATCCAATATGCCGTTAAGGCAGGACTTGGCTGTAACCGGTTCTGTCAATCAACATGGACAGATTCAATCGATCGGCGGTGTCAATGAAAAGATCGAAGGATTCTTCGAAGTATGCAGGATGAAAGGATTTACAGGAAAACAAGGAATCATCATTCCAGAAAGTAACAAAAAACACCTGATGCTGCGAGAGGAAGTCCTTGAAGCGGTAAATAATAAGGAATTTCACATTTATTCCATATCAACCGTTGATGAAGGAATCGCACTTTTGACCGGCAAAGACGCCGGAGAAAAACAACCGGATGGCACCTATCCCGAAGGTACGGTAAACGCTGCCGTACAAAAACAACTCCACAAATTCGCCGAGAATGCAAAAGCATTTATGAAAAAAGAAGATAAAACCAGTCCTTGAAATGGATTATCATTTACAGCGAACGGATGCCTGCACCAATTTTAAACATAAAACACACAAAAAGGCCGTTTTCGCACGAAAACGGCCTTTTCTTGTAAAACGCGACACCTTCCTCCCCAGCTGCTGTTTATGGTCCCCATCTACGGACTCATACGCTCTGTATTAAATCAATCAGATCGTTTTCCCTCAGCACTTACGAGGTGCCGCTTTAATAATTATGATTGAACTATTGAATAAAATCTATTGTGATCATATCAAATTTTCTCGACCATGAAAAGGCGTAAAATATCTTTTTATGTAAAATTCTTTCGTTTTTTCTTTTGATCTATTATTTGGCCGTAAAAGAGTCCCCGAGGAAACCATGAATGAATCCCTTGCCAGACTTACTCATTTTTTGATAGTATTGCTAAATGAAAAGGTCTGGGGACAGAAATCGGGGTTCAATACTATATGAATGAATAAGATTGATTGTCTCAGCCACTGAATTAAAGAAATACAACCCTGAATCATCTAAAGGAGGCAGCAGAATGGCAGCATTAACAGAAAAATTGGCTCAAAAAATCCCTGCTTTACGTGAAGAGATGGCCAATATCATCTCAGAGCATGGGGATAAGGTTGTTTCTGAAGTGACCGTGCGCCAGGTATATGGTGGAATGAGAGGTGTTCGAGGATTGATTTGCGATACCTCATCCGTCGAGCCTGACAAGGGATTGCGAATCCGCGGTATTCCTGTCATTGAACTCACCGATAAACTACCTGAAGAAATATTATATTTATTGCTTACGGGAGAAATACCGGATGAAGCCGCTCTCCAGGACCTGAAAAATGAATTAAGTCAACGGCGGGAAGTCCCTGGTTATGTTTGGGATGTACTTCGAGCAATGCCTTCCGACTCCCATCCAATGGCTATGTTCAATACGGGCATCCTGGTGATGCAAAAAGAATCCGAGTTCGCCAAAAAATATGCTGAAGGCATGAAGAAAACGGAGTACTGGGAACCGTCCCTGGAAGATTTGCTGAATATTATCGCCAAACTTCCCGCAATCGCTGCCGGAGTTTACCGCATTCGGTTCAACAAGGGAGAACTGATCGATTCCGATCCCAACCTCGACTGGGGAGCGAATTATGTAAAAATGCTGGGATTGCCGGATCCTGACGGTGAATTTACTAAACTCATGCGGCTCTACCTGGTACTCCACTCTGACCATGAAAGCGGCAACGTCAGTGCCTTCTCAGCCCATACGGTGGGTTCTGCTTTGTCGGACCTTTACTATGCCTTATCCGCCGGTCTCAATGGTCTGGCTGGACCGTTGCATGGTCTGGCGAATCAAGAATGCCTGCGTTGGGTGCTTATGGTCAAGGAAAAATTCGGCGGTGTACCCACAGACGAACAACTCCGCGACTTTGCCTGGGAAACGCTCAACAGCGGCAGGGTGGTTCCCGGTTACGGCCATGCGGTTTTACGAGTTACTGATCCTCGTTATACTGCCTTTCTTGAATTCGGAAAAAAATACTGCATGGATGACGAGGTCTTCCAGATCGTGGCGAAAATCTTTGAAGTTGTTCCCGGCGTCTTGCAGCAAGTCAAGAAGATTAAAGATCCCTGGCCCAATGTCGATGCAGGTTCCGGAGCATTGCTCTATCACTACGGTCTTACAGAGTTTCCCTATTACACGGTACTCTTCAGCGTTTCACGCGCTTTGGGAATCTGCTCTCAGAATGTTCTTTCCCGTGCGCTTGGTTTGGCGATCGTTCGGCCTAAATCCAGCACAACCGAATGGATCAAGAAACAAGTCGGTGCCGCTTGATATTAAAACTTGATCAGACATAAAATCACCAAATATCATGAAGGGGTGGTCTTCACAACCACCCCTCTTGTTCTTCCTTTCTTGTGAATCTTTCAGGTGGATTTTACACCCGGTCTATACTTTTGCAAATGCAGCTAAGTGCCGGCCTGACAGCACCGACAAATTGAATCCTATGACTAAAGGGGGCTTGGAAGTTTTAAATAATTATTATAATTCCTCCCATTCATCTTTTGCTATTCCTGCTTGTTTTAATATCCTTGCTAAAAAATCTTTCCCAATTTCCTTATTGAGTGGATTTGGTATATTCAAAGTATAATCATTTTTCACCATAAAAGGATGTTTACCACCCCGAATAAGGTCCCTCAAAACCGAATTTTCTTAAATATTTGATCAAGTTTTTATAAGCTGTAGCATTTCTGGTTTTGATTGATGAGCTCCAGGATGGGTGTGAAAAGATTTCTTCGAGAATTAGATCATGGGGGACATATGCAAAATCATATAAAGAACGAGAAGAGGTTTTTGAAGATTGCTTTTCATGAAGACGAATTAATCCTGCCTCTACTAGGTCTTTTAAACCTCTTTCATATACTTTACGGGTCTTTGAAGGTAATGTCTTAAGTAAATGCTGAATAGAGTCTTCAATTGAGGTGGATTGCATTTGTATAAGGATTGCTTGTTTACCTTCTTGCTCAGCTTTTTGAATAAGTGGATTTATAAATTTTTTATGAGCTTGAGTGCTTGATAGATCATCAGAAGACTTTTTGTTTTTTACTAAAGCTTGTCGGATCTCTTTTAAGAACTCTTCAGCATCTTGTTTGGAAAAGGGGAGTCCTATCTCTTTTCTCCTCATTGTTTCTTGAACAAGAAGAGAGTCATAGAAAGAAGCAATATGGTCCTGATATTGGTCGATAACATTTATAGAAGATGTCTTGCTGTTTTCTGATTCAACATTACCAAGTCTAAAATTTTTTTTAGTCATATCTCTTTCTTTTCCAAGATTTTGAATACCTCTTTTTGTCTAGATATAAAAACTATATTGTATACAACTATAATTTTTAGTATCAATGGTCACAAATTAGTGAGCAATGTCCTGAGTAGTAGACGTTTTGAAGCTACTACCTAGGAATATATGCCCAGTACAAAATACAGACAATTTTATTTTTTTTAAAGGAGTAGGATATGAGCATTTCACAACCAGCTGTTGAAAAAGAAAAGACGGAAAGTAAGATTAGGATACCATTATATATGGGAGTCAAAGAATTCTGCAAAAAATATCCTTTTATCAAAGAGACAACCTTACGTTGGCAAATTCATACAAGGGATAGCTTAGGTATAGCTGAAGTTTTTATTCGGCCATTTGGACAGAGAATGGTGCTTATTGATGTTGAAAGATACTTTCAACTCATGAAAGAACAGGGAAGATAGCAGGGGATTTACAAGTGAGTGTTGAAATTCCTTTCTTTTTCGATCCTATTCCAAAATATTTTCGATTGGCCGGATGGTTTCAAGATCCAAAGACAACGGCTTTTGTTGTGTGGTCTTTTAGTCGGTGCTATCGATTAGAAAGAGAGGTCATCCATGATAATCAAAAGATTCTACTTGGTCCCTTTAGTTTTATTTTCGGAAGACGCCAGTGTTCTGTAGAAACAGGTTTGACAGAAGATGAGATTCGCACTCGGGTTAAGCGTTTCGAAAAAGCAAAGATTCTTAAAAAGTGCCCCAACAAAACCCCCAACAGATTTACAATTCTTGCCTGGGTAATAACGCAGTTCTCGGAATTATACCCCCAACAAAATCCCCAGAAAATCCCCAAAAGTTACCCTACATC
>CAZXSQ010000434.1:0-5811 GCA_964643335.1 uncultured bacterium | reverse complement strand
AGCCGAAATAGGACTTACAGTCCGTTACAGAAGCCACCGCCTTCAGGCGGTGGTTATTTTAGGGATGCGGTTGTTCAAAACCATCGCATTCAATCGATCAGTGGTGGTGGAGGTGCAGAACTGGCAGGTTTGGGATTCGAAATGAGTACCGATATCACAGTGCAGGATGGCAAAATCTTTTTTAGTGGGAGGTTCCACCTGCCCATTGAATTTCAGAATGTTCAAGATGAACTTATCGATTTGGTTATTGACGAAAATGGCATCGATCTGGTGAATGCCGAAATCAGTTTTCCCAACGTGGAGATTATCGGCGTTGGCGGGGTCAAAAATCTCAATCTCATTTACCACAAGGAAGGGCCTTATTTTTATGGCAGCGGCCAAATCGGAATACCTGGGATTGGCCGTGATCCGCTTAAACCGGTCTACATCGGCGGTGAATTGGAAATCAATCGAGGGCATCTAAAAAAAGTTGGTGTTGCCGCTTCCGGACTGAATATTCCTTTAGGTAATACGGGTGCGTTCCTGCAAGTCATCGGCGTGAGTGTGGACAATTTAGATGAATTACGATGGATTACACTCGCGGGGAATATGCAAATAACCGCCGGTCCTTCCTTCATGGGATTTAGTGCTTTTCTGGTTTCGGCAGATGGCTCCATTACTCCTGTACAGGGGTACATTGATATTACGGCCGAAGCACTGTTGTTAAGCTTTATCCCTATTAATCGGGCTGAATTTCACTATCGGCCTCCCTTCGAGATCCATGTCGCCCTTTCAACCCGATATATGTTCCTGGTCTCTCTTTCTGGAGAGCTTCGATTGGGGAGTTGGAGGGATGCTTTTGTTCGTTCCATGTGTCCACGTGTGGAAGATCCAAGGGATGAAAGTATTCCATGTGTGAAAACGGCTTTGGATCAATGGCAGGTGATTCAATTCCTTCGTACTTTTAATATGGAATCAGCAAGGGAATGGGATACAAAATTCTATGGTTCCGGTTCAGCTTCTATCGGGGTACCGGATGAAATCCCAATTGTAGGCGGTTATGAATTTGCGGGGGCTTCTGTTACCATCACCGACTCTTACCTTCGTGCGCGGCTAAAAGTGATTGAATGGAATATGATTATGACTTTAAGAGACGGTGATTTTGATTTTGAATTAAAAGATTTGCTTCAGCAAGAAGCCGGCAATGCGTGGGAAATCCCCTTCAATCAGACTTATGTCCTCTATGACGACGGGAACAAGATGGCTTCCCTCAAAGAATGGAAACAAAAGCATGAATCACAGGACATAAAATTTCTGGCCAAGAAAGAGGATGTCAAACTTGTCAGTTTCATGGATAACTGGGATCGAATCGACAAGACCACTACCGGCCAAGGCGGACGTTCTATCGTGCTTACTCCCGCGGAAGAGTATGTGACGACATTGGAGATTCCATCCGATCTATTTGCATCGATTATCAGGCTTAATTATGAGAATACCAACGTATCCAGTATTGACATGACAGTCACCCTTCCGGACGGAACTGTCTTGAATTTTGCCGATGGTGCATTGCCTGACGGTTTTGAGAATACCGATGCGTACTCCGATTTCAAACCCGCCGCCAATGAAGCTTATATTGCTATGCTGCATCCTCAAGGCGGAAATTATGAAGTCACGATCAACAATGCAGAAGCTCTGGGAAACATCACTGTGGAAGCCCTATCCATGAATACACCCCCTACAGCTATATTAACCAAACTGGAAGAAACCGGAACTCCAGGTCAATTTCTGCTGCAGTGGGAAGATAGTGATTCCGATGATAACGCAGTTGTTTCGATCTTTCTCGATCGGGATCGGGAAGGTGGAGACGGATTCTATATAACAGCATTTCAAGAAGACGATGACACCAATGAGTTTTTATTGGACACAACAACATTGGATATCCCCAGCGGCGAATATTATGTGATGATTACCGTTGATGATAATCGGGACACACCCATGTATAGTTATTCTTATAAGACTGTTCATGTCAGTAATCCCAATGCTCCCGCGCCGCTCGAAGGTATTTCTGTGTCGCCTGGAAACGGTGAATTTACGATTCAGTGGGAACCCTCCGACGATCCATCGGTTACCAGCTACGCTATTTTTTATACCTTGGATGATGATGTTGGTTTCTTTGAAAATCAAATCCCGATATCAGATACATTGATCAACCGCTATACAGTGACCGGACTTGAAAATGGCGTTCCACTTTTAGTCACTGTTGTAGCTTACAACGACAATTTACTTCATTCAAAAATTGAAACCGTCTTACGCGTCATTCCCAGAGAACGAGAAGGCGGTATTACCCGCTTGAGATCTTGGCCTTATCTCTACGCCGGTGTTGGCAAAAACTACTTCTACCGTCCTTTATTCGCTCATCCGGAAAGATTGTTTAGCTATGAAAGGACAACCGAATGGTCTTTGGATGATGCACCGGATGGGATGACCATGCGGGAGGATGGTTTGATCAGTTGGGTACCGAGAGAAGATCAGCTGGGTGAACACGAATTCACTTTCTCTGCTGTTCATGAATATACATCACCGGGATCTTCATCACCCGATATTGTCGTACCTTTCACGGAAACATTCAGAATTCGCGTTGTCTCGTCAAGCCGCTTCTTCACCCAGTATTTTGCCGAAAGCCGTATTCTTTCCGCTCCGCCTTTAAGCGCTCGGGAAAATAAAGTGTATTCTTATCAAATGGAAGTCGATGATGACGGCGAAACATCTTATTTCCTGGCTGAAGGACCGGAAGGAATGTCCATTGAACAGAATGGACTGGTGAACTGGTCTGTTCCAGATGATACTAGGGAAGTTCCACTTAGTTATGGGACGGTGATCATTGTCGTCACTTTTTCAGATGGAAGCAGGGAAGAGCAAAATTTCATTATCGATATCATTTCTGATGAAAATATGATCCATGGGGCTTCCGGAGTTGATAATTTTAATAATTTACGCTGATTTTTGATGCCTTACCATACTGCAAAAGGGGAATCTCAGAGGATTCCCTTTTTTTTATTGGCTATCCAATAAATCATTGATCGCCTCAGCGTTTTATCTCATTTACTTTCCAAATGTCAAAAAATAAAAAAAATTTCTTGACACTTGCGATATCCCTGGATATAGGGACTTGGATGATAAGCGGGTGGATTCTTGCGATCTAGAACTTCTCTCTTGTCATTCATAACGAAAACGACGATAATTCGTTTGTGATAGGATACAAATCTTCTCTTTTCCGCGCTTCCACATTATCATGAAGACAAAATAATAAGGAAAGGTGCCATGATAAAACAATCTCTTATTTTAATCTTTGTGCTGATGTCTACACCTGGATTGATTTGTGCGGAAACAGAGTATGTGGGGCAGCGGCTTTCATACAACAATCCTGGTTTGATTGTTGACTTAGGTGTGGGATTGTGGGCTATTCCTCTGCCCATGGATGGTGATGGGGATAATGATTTGGTGGTTTCGACTGCCGATGTTCCCTATAATGGTGTTTATGTTTTTGAGAACGATAGCTCAGATGTTTTTCAACCGGCGGTTCGTTTAGGAGCGGGGAAGAGAAACATTACGGTTTCATATGTGGATGGCAATCCACAAGTGACGGTTCCTGGGATTTTATTCAAAAATTTTCAGGAAAGTTTGTTTGATGAACCGGTGTCAATACCGTATGAACAGGATTTTTATGCTGGCAGGACGAATCAATGGAAATATGGCGATTACAACGGTGATGGAAACGTTGATTTAATTTTCGGTGTGAGCGATTGGCGTGAATATGGGTGGGATAATGCCTATGACTCCGAAGGCAACTGGAGAAACGGGCCGTTGCACGGTTACGTTTATTGGGCGGAAAATATCGGTGATAATCAGTATCCGAAATATGACAAGGCTGTAAGAATCGAGGCCGGGGGAGAGCCAATCGATGTGTATGGCTGCCCCTCCCCCAATCTAGTGGATTGGGATGCGGATGGCGATATGGATCTCATCTGTGGTGAGTTTCTTGATAAACTGAGTTTTTTTGAAAATACCGGTTCACGTCAACAACCAGTTTATAAAGAAGGGCAATATTTAAAAGCGGACGATGAAGTTATCCGCATGGAACTCGAGATGCTACAAGTAACGGTATTTGACTGGGATCAGGATAACGACCCGGATATCATCGTAGGCCAGGAAGATGGACGGGTGGCATTGATCGAGAATAAAGGAATGGGGGAAGATGGCCTTCCTCTATTAGCGAAGCCAAAATTCTTTAAACAGAAAGCGGATAAAGTCAAATGCGGCGCGCTGGTCACTCCTTGCAGTATAGATTGGGATGGTGATGGCGATGAAGATTTGATCTGTGGCAATACAGCTGGATTTATTGAATGGATTGAAAATCTGGATGACGGGAATCCGCCCAAATGGGATGCACCCAAGCGGTTGAAGGCAGATGGGGAAGTGATTCGTTTTATGGCGGGGGAGAACCTCTCCATTCAAGGACCGGCTGAAGCCAAATGGGGATACACCGTTCCTTATGCCGCGGATTGGAATATGGATGGCCTGCCTGATATCGTTGTCAATACCATCATCGGGAAAGTAGTTTGGTTTGAAAACACTGGGACAAAAAGGAATCCGCAACTCACAGGACCGAAATCCATCTCTGTTGAGTGGGAGGGGAATCCTTCTAAACCCGAATGGAACTGGTGGAATCCAAAACCTGGTGAACTTGTTGTGCAATGGCGAACCCGGCCGGTGGTTCTCGATCTCGATCATGACCAGGTGAATGATTTGATCTTGATCGACCATGAGGGATTTCTCAGTTTCTTCAAGCGTGTAAAAAAGAATGGGGAATTGGTGACCTTGCCTGGGAAGAGAATTTTTAAAGATAAAGAGGGCAATGATTTGAATCTTTCCGCGGGCCGGGCAGGGAAGAGCGGAAGGCGTAAAATTGATTTCGTGGATTGGGATGATGATGGCGATTTAGACCTGCTGATCAATAGTCCGCGGACTTCTCCTCAGCAAACCCGCAACATTGCTTATTATGAAAATGTGTCACAAGAAGATGATGAAATTGTTTTGAAATATCATGGCGATATCACACCAGATCGCCTGGAAGGGCATTCGACTTCACCCACTACTTGTGATTGGGATGGAGATGGAATGCCGGAATTGCTAGTGGGGGCCGAGGATGGATTCTTTTATTATTATCCGTCCCTTGAAACTTACCGGTAACCGGTGGGATCGGTAGGCATGGGGAGGTCTTGGCCGGGGAAGTTCTCACCGAGCAATCCTTTATCGGACATCATAACATCCCCAAAACTGATAAGACCGTTGGATGGCATATAAGCCATCCAATAGGCGAGTTTTTCAGGCCAGGGAATATAAATCCGGTCAGGACCAGGACTGCGGGCAACCCAATTCGCTGTGGGATCGCCATGGTTAGCGGCTCCTTGGTTATTGACCTGGCGCATCCATGTAATATTACGATAAGAATACACGCCTTGATCGACTGCATTGCCAC
The DNA here is from genome assembly GCA_964643335.1 of uncultured bacterium. Taxonomy (GTDB): domain Bacteria; phylum Hinthialibacterota; class Hinthialibacteria; order Hinthialibacterales; family Hinthialibacteraceae; genus CAZXSQ01. The sequence goes on along the minus strand of CAZXSQ010000434.1, from coordinate 293 downwards.
CGGCGGCGCCGCGTGGATTTTTCTCAGGAACAAATGGATCGATAAAAGCGGAAGGTGAAATATAAGACACCGGGGTAGTCAATTGCTGCCACCCATCTAATGAACCGAGTGTTCCCCCTACCTGTCTCAACTCAACCGGATCGATAATGGCTCGTCCGTGGTCGACTGTATACATTTCGAGTGCGTATCGGATGGCCCTGAGGTCTCCTGTTGCTTTGGCGACTTTAGCACGCATTTGGGCATTCATAAAATTGGGAACCGCAGTGGCTGCCAATATCCCAATTATTGCTACG
>CAZXSQ010000433.1:0-5814 GCA_964643335.1 uncultured bacterium | reverse complement strand
GGTATTAGGGGGGAGCACGGACAGTGAATGGTCCCATTTAGGCTGGTGTAACTCACATCCGGATTTGAAAGATTTAAAGATTCCTTTACTGTCCGATTTCACCAAAAAAATAGCCACCGAGTATGAAATTTTGAAGGAAGATATGGGAGCGGCTTTTCGGGGGACATTCTTGATTGATCCGGAGGGAAAAATTCGATTCATTTATATCACAGATTTGTCGGTCGGACGGGATGTGGATGAAGTTCTCCGTGTATTGGATGCCCTACAGACAGGTGAATTGACACCCTGCAATGGAAAAGAGGAGAAGAAACAATAAAAACTTAAAGGTAAATGTGTAAAATAATGAAAGGGCGGTTTAGGCCGCCCTTTTATGTGTGTTTTTTTTAAATAGATTGAATATGTGGGTTGAGAGTCCTTAAAACATTCTTATAATAAAAAGTAAAGTGTTTTTGTTGATGTTTTCATTAAGCTGGCTTATATTATGGGGAGAAGGATGTTAAACATATGTTTTCGGATTATCCTAAAAGTGTCATACTTAGAGATGAACAATCAATTATAATCCGCCAGATGGTGAAGACGGACGAAAAAGAATTACTCAATTTTTTTCGAGAACTTGCCCCTGAAGATCTTCATTACCTCAAAGAGGATGTTACTAACCCTGGAGTCATCCACCGATGGGCAGAAACCTTAGACTACAAACATGTCATTCCTATTCTGTCTATTTCCGATGGCAAAATTGTAGGTGATGCTACTCTGCATCGCAATTGTTTTGGCTGGTCTCAACATGTCGGTGAAATCCGCATTGTTACACATCCTTCTTTTCGCCGGAAAGGACTTGGCTCCCTGCTGGCCCGCGAAATCTTTTTTCTTGCACTGAAACTCAAGCTGGATAAAGTGGTTGCCCAGATGATGGAAGAACAAAAATCGGCGATACAGGTGTTTTCACGGCTTGGATTTCAACAAGAAGCGTTGTTGAAAGATCATGTGACCGATCTTCAGGGGAATAAACATAACCTGATTATCATGTCACAAAGTATTGTTGAATTTTGGAGAAGGATTCAGGATCTGTTTGAAGAAACTGTCAAGATTCAATCCGGAGTGTAACAGTTATATTTCATATGATTGTAAATATCTTTTCACAGGTATAATATAATTGAAGGCTTTAAAGCTCTTCTATTCGTATATGAATAATATGGATGAACAATCAATGTTTCTTTTCCAATTAATAGAGAGGATATATGATGGCAGATACAAACCGCTCACCGCGGGGATTTGTTACTATTAATCAGGAACGATGCAAAGGTTGCGGATTCTGCGTCGAATTTTGTCCCACAGATGTCCTTCAACTTTCACAAGAATACAATAGTCATGGGTACCACTATCCGATTGCAAAGCAAAGCGAGGCTTGTTCAGGTTGCGATCAATGCGGTGCCTATTGCCCTGATTTCGCTATTTTCGGTAAACGTCACAAGAAAAACGGCAAGAAATAATGGTGAACCGCTCTAAATCTTATTATCGCTTTTTTACCAAAACCATATTGATGCAATAGATTGAGAAACAATGAAATCAGATCCAAATGCAGTCAACACGGGAAGTCACTTTATAGATGGAGACAGCGCTTGTTGTGAGGGCGCTATAGCGGCTGGATGCCGATTCGTCGCCGGATATCCTATCACACCGTCAACGGAAGTGGTTGAATTGATGGCTCGGCGCTTGCCTAAAATCGGTGGAATTTTCATTCAGATGGAAGACGAAATCGCCTCGTCGATTGCTATTTCAGGAGCGGCCTGGTCCGGAGCGAAATCCATGACCGTCACTTCCGGGCCTGGCATTTCTTTAATGATGGAGCATGTTGGCTACGCTGTCATGACAGAAACGCCGTGTGTGTTTGTGAATGTACAGCGGGGCGGGCCGTCCACCGGATTGCCTACCCTTCCGGGTCAACAAGATATTATGCAGGCCCGATGGGGATCTCATGGGGACTATGAAATCATTGCGCTTGCTCCCAACTCACCGCAGGAATGTTTTGATCTGACCATTAAATGCTTTAATCTCGCGGAACGTTATCGGGTGCCAGTTTTTTTAATGATGGATGAATGTATCGGTCATATGATGGAAAAAGTAGTTATTCCTCCTGCGGATGAAATCGAAATTGAATCGCGTCATTATACAGAGATGAAACCGGGTGAATATTTTCCCTATGAAGACATTCATAATGACGTTCCACGAATGGTTAAAAGCGGTGACGGTTATAACATTCATATAACTGGACTAACTCATGATGAACGTGGTTACCCTGCGATGAACGCAGCCGCTCATCAAAAACTTGTTAAACGGTTGATTAACAAAATCAATAATTATACCGATGAAATTGTTATGATTGAGGAAGACGGTTTGGAGGACGCGGATGTAGTCGTTCTGTCTTATGGAATCAGTTCAAGAGTTGCGTCCCGAGGAGTACGCCTGGCCCGTGAAAAAGGATATAAAGTCGGAAATATAAGACTGATTACCGTATGGCCGTTTCCTGAGAAGAAAATCAGAGAATTGGCTGAACATATTGATTCCTTTGTTGTCGTCGAAATGAACATGGGTCAGATAACACATGAAGTTGAGCGCTGCGCTGGTGGCCGAGCTAAAACCGCCGGTGTGTTAAACGCCGGTGGAGCTGTACATAAACCGGAAGAAATTCTTGAAAGCATTTTGGGGGTCGTCTCATGACCGAAAGTTGTATTGCCGAAGAAAATACTGTCGAACAACAAACGATTGTTGAAAGCCCGTCTGTGGAGAGTGAAACGTGTAATTTCTTGGAAAATTACCTTCGCATGGACCGGATACCTCATATCTGGTGTCCGGGTTGTGGGATTGGTACATCGGTGAATGCCTTTATTCGTGCAGTAGTGGATTCAAAAATTGAACAGAATAAACTGTGCGTGGTCTCCGGCATTGGCTGTACGGGACGTGTGGCAGGTTATTTGAAAATGGATTCCTTTCATACCACACACGGCCGGGCAATTCCATTCGCGACAGGCTTAAAACTCGCCAATCCGGAACTGACTGTGGTGGTTTACAGCGGGGATGGTGACCTCACGGCTATCGGTGGAAACCATTTAGTCCATGCCGCCCGGCGCAATCTGGACTTAAAAATAATTTGTGTGAACAATTTTATATATTCCATGACCGGTGGGCAGGCTGCTCCTACTACTCCACCGGGGACTGTCGCTTCTACAACTCCTTATGGATTTTATGAAAATCAGTTGAACCTGCCTCATTTTCTTGAGGCGTGTGGTGCTGTCTATGTTGCACGATGGACCACGTTTCATGTGCGGCAATTGCAAAAAGCCATTAACGAAACTTTCAAGAAAAAGGGATTAACTTTTATTGAAGTCATCTCACCGTGTCCTACCTTGTACGGCCGACGGAATGAGTACCGTACCGGCTTGGATGAGATGAAAATGTTTAAAGCGAAAAGCAAAATCGTTAAGAATATTGATACACGCGACGCCAAAATCATCCCCGGCGAACAAATTATCGTGGGTAAATTTGTTGACCGTGAACGCCCAACTTTTCTTGATGCGATGGATGAACATTATCGCAGAATCTTGAAGGATGCATATAAACCGTATACGGGGGCGATAGCATGAGTTTGACACAAATTAAAGTCGGTGGATTTGGGGGACAGGGAGTCATTCTCTCGGGAACGATACTAGGAAAAGCCAGTGCCATTTTTGATAATAAATTTGCGACCATGAGCCGCAGTTACGGTCCCGAAGCACGAGGAGGGGCCTGCAGTTCACAGATTTTGATTTCAGACGAACCGATTACGTATCCTTATGTTACGAATCCGGATTATCTTATTGCATTATCACAGGAAGCCTGTGAAAAATATATTATGGAGTTGAGCGATACAGGTGCTTTGCTGTTCGAGAAGGAACTTGTGGAACCTAACCATGCGCCCCATTCAGCCAGACTGCTCGGTATTCCATGCACTCGCATCGCTGAAGAACTGGGGAGCCGGGTGGTATTGAATATGGTGATGCTCGGTTTCTTTGCCCAGGTATGTCCCGCCATTTCAAATGAAGCCATTAAAGAAGCGATCCGCATCACTGTTCCGCCCAAAACCATTGATGTGAACCTGATGGCGTTTGACCAGGGATTTAATTATTCCAATTCACGCGGATAATTGAATTTCAGATTCATTGCCGGTTACCGCAACACCGATTATATTCTTTTTTGCTTTGCCTTTCTTTAGTTGAATTACCTCGACATGCAAAAAAATATCCATACAATACACTCATTAACGAATTTCAATCTGTGATCGTTCGTCAACGCATTCGTTCACTGATTTAAAAGAGAAGAAGGATATGAAACGCAGACAATTCATTCAATCGCTTGGAACGTGTGGCTTATTGAGTTTGGTTCACAGGAATATGTATGGGATGGTGAACAATAAGCAAGAAAGACCACCGAATATTGTAATCATTCTTGCGGATGATTTAGGATACGGTGATCTTTCCTGTTATGGGAATAAACAAATTTATACCCCTCATTTGGATGCCATGGCTGCGGGTGGAGTGAGATTTACGGATTTCCATTCCAGCTGTTCGGTTTGCAGTCCGACGCGTGCTGGATTGCTGACTGGCCGTTATCAACAGCGTTGTGGAATTACTGAAGTGGTGACCGTTAGGCGCAGGGATAAAGGAATGCCGTTGGAAGAGATTACTTTCGCGGAAGTGTTCAAACAAGCTGGGTATAAAACCGGAATATTTGGAAAATGGCATTTAGGCTACCTGCCGAAATTCAATCCGGTTCATCAGGGGTTTGATCAATTCCACGGTTATCTCAGCGGCAATGTGGATTATATTTCACACATCGATCAGGCGGGAGTTTACGATTGGTGGCACAACCTTGAGCAGGTGGAAGAAGAAGGCTACACCACTCATTTGATAACTCAGCACGCAGTTGATTTTATTGAAGCGAACCATCAATCACCTTTTTGCCTTTATATTGCTCATGAGGCGCCTCATTATCCCTATCAAGGCCCCGAAGATAAAGCGGACCGTACAGTCGGCGGGGATTTTCCAAACCGAGGCAGCCGAGAAGATGCCGATCAGGCTTACAAGACCATGATTGAAGAAATGGATGCGGGAATCGGAAAAGTCATCCAAAAATTGCGTCAATTAGATATTGAACAGAATACATTTGTCTTTTTCTTTTCTGATAACGGTGCAACAAAGGTTGGATCCAATGATCCTCTTAGAGGTTATAAGGGGAGTTTGTTGGAAGGAGGTCATCGCGTTCCTGCTATAGCGTACTGGCCTGGTGTTATTCCGCCGGGTAGAACTTGTAACCAAGCGGTTATATGTATGAATATTTTTCCTACAATACTATCCGCCGCTAATGTTTCCAAACCTCAAAACTTGAAATTAGATGGTGTTGATCTTTCTCCTTTTCTGTACCAAAACAAGCCCATTGAAAAGAGAACATTGTTTTGGTTGTTTAAAAATCAGAAGGCTGTCCGGCGTGGTCCATGGAAGTTGTGGGTTAGACAACAAAATGAAAAGGAAAAAATCGAACTCTACAATCTCGATAATGACTTGGCTGAAACAACAGATATTTCAAGCCAACATAAAGAGATTGTTCAATCACTGTTGAATGCGCTGGCTGAATGGGCAAGGGATGTTCGACCGAAGTAGATATAAAGATCGGTAGACATAAAGGTGGGGTAGACACAAAGGTCTACCCCACTACATTAGTAGGGGCAATCCTATGTGATTGCCCAATTCTATGTGATTGCCCAATTCTATGTGATTGCCC
>CAZXSQ010000432.1:0-5820 GCA_964643335.1 uncultured bacterium | reverse complement strand
GTGAACACTTACAATTTATCAATGTATATTGTGCAGACAGAATGTCCGCACCACAATTTTTGACTTTTTGCCGTACCATCATAAATATTCAAAACAAGACAAAATAAAAAAATAGAATACATTCATTTCTACTGCGAAGTACATAAAGATTTTCAATTTTATGCAGCAATATCTAATATGAAAAATAAGATATCCCCTTTTAAGTTGTCACCGGACACATATTAATAATACAAAATCAATTATGCTGCTTCATATTATATAGCCAACCTGCATAACCCATATAGTTCTATTATTTTTTCAATTATAATGCAAAATTATATAATATGGGATTAAAATGTAAACAAAATTCCCAAAAAAGTGAGGTAGGATTCATGAAGGCAAACAGACGCGACTTTCTTCAAGGCAGCGGAGCCTTGTCCGGTACAGTTTTTTTAGCCCAACAATCAAAAACGGCTGATTCATCAGCCCAAAAAAAGCAGTACAAAGGTGCCATTATTGGTAGAACCGGCGGAGGTAACTACGGTCATGGGTTCGATACCATCTTTCAAAATATAGAAAAAGTCTCCGTAGAAGCCATTGCTGATGTAGACCCCGAGGGATTGAAAGAAGCCGCGAAACGCTCCGATGCTAAACGGCAATATTTAGATTATCAAGAGATGCTGGCCAAAGAAAAACCCGATATCGTCAGCATCGGGCCACGGCAGCCTGATTGTCATAAAGACATGGCCTTGGCAGCCATCGAAACCGGGTGCCATATCTACATGGAAAAACCCATGACCGAATCGGTTGACGAGGCGGATGCGATTTTGAAAGCGGCTGAACAAAAAGGGATAAAAATTGGTGTCGGCCATGTTCGAAGATATTCTGTAGAATTCAGAATAATCAAAGCTCTGATCGAGGAAGGTTTTGCCGGTACGGTGCTTGAAGTACGCGTTCAAGGCAAACAAGACAGCCGGGTCGGCGGAGAAGATTTAATTGTTTTGGGGACACACGATTTTGACCTTATGCGCTTTTATTTCGGTGATCCCTACTGGTGCTTTGCCAGTGTTACTCAAAACGGAGAAGACATCACAAAAGAAGATATCCATCAAGGGCGTGAACCGATCACAGTCGGAGGTGATACCATCCGCGCCATGTACGCCTTTCCGCAAAACATCCAATGCTACTGGAACTCCGTCAAAACCGGCGATCATTGGAACACACGGTTCGCTAACCGTGATAAGTGGCAGTTCGAAATTCGGGGCACCAAACGAATTATTATCTACCAATCAGGGTATGGTTTCGCTTATCTCGATTCTCCCTTCCCTGCTCATAAAAAAAGCGGCATGGAATGGAAAAACCTGCCGCAACCCAACAACTGGGAAATCCCCCATCACGAAAAACATCCAATACTGAATTTGATCCACGCTATTGAAAATGACACTCAGCCCCTTTGCAGCGGCAATGACGGACGGTGGACAATAGAAATGGTTTCGGCTGTTTATCAATCACAAAAGGAAAAACAAAGAATACCCTTTCCTCTTCAATTCAGAAAAAATCCGCTTTTGCATTATTCGTAATTAGGAGAGCGGACATCCTTGTCCGCCACTTGCCGACGGGACGGTGGCGTTACGATGTATGTGAGAACGAGGAGCCAATTTTTTCAATTTCAGGTCTAGGCATTGTTCAATGGTAATGACATACTATGCAAAAAACTTCACGTAATGAGGTAAAGCATGATGTTCAGCATTCACAGGCAAAATCTAAAAACAACTATGGTCTTTTTTGGATTAATCATTGCAGGATTTTTTTCCTCACCCTGCATAGGATCTGAGACAAATGAAATAAAAGTGCTTGATCTCTTCAATGGAAAAGATCTTTCCGGATGGCATGGACTTGATGAAGAAAATAATGATTGGATGATCGCGGAAAGTGTGTCCGTCAGCGAAAAAAACAAAAAATTATTCAAAATTGAAGAAGGGCAAGGCGTGTTGGTTAATGGGAAAAAAGGCCGCACAACCAACCTGCTCAGTGATTATGAACATGGAGACTGCCAATTACACATTGAATTTTGTGTCCCTCACGAATCCAATTCAGGAGTTTATCTCCAAGGCCAATATGAAATACAGATATTGGATAGTTATAACAAAAAACCTGTTCAATATTCAGACTGCGGCGGAATTTATGCACGTTATCGAAACGGAAAAACATTTGAAGGACATCCGCCCCGCGAGAACGTAAGCAAAGCCCCCGGTAAATGGCAGTCCTTCGATATCGTCTTCCAAGCCCCCCGCTTCAACAATGAGGGTGAAAAAACTGAAAATGCGAAATTTGTATTGGTCAAGCATAATGGCGTTATCGTCCATGAAAATGTTGAACTTACAGGTCCAACACGCGCATCTTTAAATGGATTGAAAAATGTCCCCGAAAAACCGGTGGGGCCATTGATGCTTCAAGGAGATCATGGTCCCGTGGCGTACCGCAATATCAAATTGATAACTCTTCATTAGATAAATCAAGAATCCTAACAACTCTGATAAAATGCCGCTGAAATGACGGCAATATATGTAGTAGGTTCACCACCATAACCTGTGTAAGTCAAGAATGGATATGGGCAGAATATCCCCACTCCCGCGTTAAAAATAGATGATGGGTTGAGAATTATTAAAAATTCGTTTAGGATAAATTGTTTAGTGCTTATATAGTTGTTATAGATGTGGTTCGGAATGAGAGGTATTAGGCCGTCAAACATGTGTTTTTGACGCGCTTTCAGTTTCTAAATAATCATTTAATTGGAAGGAAGATGCTATGAACAAGAACAAGTTTTCCCGTCGTATATTTTTAATGGGTACCGCCGCGACAGTCGCAGGCTGTGCTACAGTACGCAAACCCAAATTAAGCCAATTAGGATATGTTTCTCCAAACGCGAAATTGAACATAGCAGCCATTGGCGCCGGAGGGAAAGGCGGTTCTGACATAAACGGATGTTCAAGTGAGAATGTCGTGGCTCTTTGTGATGCGGATTGGGAACGGGCAGCGAGCACATTCCGGAAATTCCCCAGCGCGAAGCGCTACCGTGATTATCGGGAAATGCTGGACAGGGAGAATATTGACGCCGTCACGGTTTCAACTCCGGACCATCATCACGCCCCGGCAGCTATTGAAGCAATCCAGCGCGGTATTCATGTTTATTGCCAGAAACCCCTTACACATAATATCTATGAAGCGCGGACACTGACGGAAGCCGCTAAAGAATACGGTGTCTCTACACAAATGGGTAACCAGGGACACTCGGGTGATGGCGTGCGTGAACTCTGCGAATGGGTCTGGTCAAACGCGATAGGCCCAATACGCGAAGTTCATGCCTGGACAAACCGCCCAATCTGGCCGCAAGGAATTGCCGACCCACTGCCAGCGGAACCCGTGCCCGATCACATTGATTGGAACTTATGGCTTGGCCCGGCTCCCTGGCGTCCCTACAATTCTGGCTATGCTCCCTTCAAATGGCGCGGCTGGTATGATTTTGGCACAGGGGCACTCGGCGATATGGCCTGCCACATTCTTGATCCGGCCAACTGGTCGCTGAAATTGACTGCTCCGATCAGTGTCGAAAGTCTCTCACAAGATACCATGACCACTCAGACGTATCCCAATAAATCCATAATCCGCTTCGAATTCCCGGCACGAGGCGTCATGCCACCGGTTACATTGACATGGTACGACGGGGGGAACATGCCGCCCCGCCCCGAAGGATTGGACCCCGACGATAAGATCGGTGACAGTAATGAAAGAAACGGTTCTTTGTTCATCGGGGACGACGGCATTTTAACCACAGGAACTTATGGTGGAGGAACTCGCTTACTACCGTCATCCAAGATGAAAAGTATTAAACAGCCTCAAAAACTTATCCCCCGGTCTCCTGGCCATTATGTCGAATGGATTCAAGCCTGCAAAGACGGCATTCCCTCCCCCGGCAATTTCAGTTACGCCGGACCATTCACCGAATGGGTACTGCTTGGCTGCATCGCATTACGATGCAAAGGCAAATTGATGTGGGACAGCAAAAGAATGCGTTTCACCAACAGCGATGAAGCCAATGAGCTGATTAAACGGGATTACCGGCGAGGTTGGATAGTATAATTATTGGTGTAAGATCGGTCGAACAGTGACCCAACTTCCTTTTAAACATCAAAAAGAGGCACAAGTATTTTTGTGCCTCTTTTTTGGGTTATAGACACTATTCATGGAAGCAAAGCGCGGTGTTCCATTATACCCTCTATTCCTGTCAAAATCATTTCAACAGCAATAGCGCCAACAAAAAGAGCATTTACCCGCATCAAAATCCCAATATATTTACCTAGCAATGTTTCTTTATAACCTTCCAATTTAAATATGAACCGATGGATGAGCAGAACAAAGCATAAATTGAGCAGCAAAATCAAGGCAATACCTACAATCCCTAAAACTAACGATAGATTTTGGCCGATTTGAATACTCACCCAAATGGTTCCCGGGCCAACCATGAAGGGCAGTGAGATATGAGGCGCTAAATCTTCCGCTTTCCCGCGAAAAAGCAGATTGCTGCCCGCACCTTCACTGAAATAGCGGAAAGCAATCATGAGGATCAGCAATCCACCGAAAATCCGAAACGCATCGAGCCTCACCTGAAAAATACGCTCAAAAAGAAATTCTCCGGTAACGGCAAAAAAGAGATAAACACCAAAGCTTAATAGACTTGCCCTCCAGTAGGTAGCAGCGAATTCACGATATTCAATCTGTCTCATCAGTTCCCATACAAAAAGCACTTGAGAGTAAGGATTAATCATTACAAGAAGATAAATAAATAATTTAAGTGCCATCAATTAGATCTTTCGATTCCAGGAATTCACGAGCCACATCGGCTGCTGACCGCTGATTTTCATCCACTTCATAATTCAAGTTCTGCATAGTCTTGTCATCCAGCAGACCGCCAAGATTATTGAGTACTTTTTCGACTTGGGGATATTCAGCCAGCACTGAATTTCGAACGACCGGAGCAGCCTGGTATGGAGGGAAAAAATGTCGATCGTCTTTCAAGGGAACTAAATTAAACGCCGGAATTCTTCCATCGGTTGCGAATGCGCAAATGACATCCACTTCTTTCTGAACAATGGCATCGTACATTAAGCCAGGGTCAAGATCACTCACCGATTTAAAAGCAATACCATATGCTTCACGCAAGCCGGGATACCCATCCGGACGTTCGATAAATTCAGCGGTAAACCCAGCGCGAAGCGTATCGGCTACGCCTATTAAATCGCTTATCTTTTCCCAGTTGTTACTATCCGCGTCCGCTTTCCGGACCGTGATCGCATAGGTGTTGTTAAATCCAAAAGGCTCAAGCCATTCGCAGGCGTAATGATCCCGGTAAAACGTTTCAACAACTTGAAAGGTTTTTGTGGGGGAGTCGATGGTGTCCATATTTAGCAGCGTGGTTAATGCCGTGCCGGTATACTCGGCGTATAAGTGTATTTCTCCGTTAATCAAGGCGTTATGGCAAATCATGGTTCCACCCAGATTAAAACGCCGTTCGACATTGATATCCGTATTGAATTCAATGAGCTGGGCCATAAGTTCACCCAAAACAAACTGCTCCGTGTAGTTCTTGGAGCCTACGTAAATCACATTGTATGTATCTTCTTCCCCACCACATCCAAAAAACAATACAAAAACGAACAAAATAGTAATCGGATTTTTTTTTGAAAACAATGTACTAAACATAGATCCTCCTCTTTTTTTGACAAAATTATATCTGTTGGAAATTTTCTCTCAATCAAGTGAAGGGGAAGTCTGTACAAAAAG
>CAZXSQ010000431.1:0-5849 GCA_964643335.1 uncultured bacterium | reverse complement strand
AAGTGGTGACTAAAGCCAGTTGAAATATTCCCGTCCATTGGTTTACGGCGGCCACGATAATCGAAATAGGAATCATCGGCAGGGAAAGAAAATCCGGGATGTATTGATAATCCCAATCAATACCAGACGCCACAATGAGGTCGGATACAAAAAAAAGATATAAAAGCGAGGTCCATGAAAATCCAAATTCATAGACAATCCCCATAAAAAGCACCGCTGTCAACAGTTCATAGAATGGATAACGAATCGAAATAGGCATTTTGCAGTACCGGCACCGGCCATGCAACATAAGATAAGAAATCAGAGGGATGTTGTCATACCATCGCAGAGAAACATCACAGCAGGGGGTGTGGGAACAAGGAAAGATGATTGATTGCTCATGCGGGATTCTCCATACACAAACATGCAAAAAACTTCCGGTTATGGCTCCAAAAATACCGGCAACAACCACCCAAAATTCGTGAGGTAAATAATTTAAATTCATTTGTTTTCTCGAATAAATTCAATAGAAACAGCAAGATTTAAACAAAATTATTATTTGATGACAAGAAAATTTCAGATTATGGAAAACGAGTCAAGTTCACAAGCAAGTATAATATGTTATTCTTTTAAAAGAAATTATGCCGTTTCGCAAAAACCATTTGAAAAAGGATATTCGCTTTTTAAACAAATCATAGCCATGAGGTAAAATCATGCCGGAAAACAAGGATCAAGATTGTATATTTTGTAAAATTGCCGCTCAGGAAATTCAAACGCCCTTGGAATATGAAGATGAAAAAGTGGTCGCCTTTAATGATATCAATTCACAGGCCCCTGTTCATTTTTTGGTGATACCCAAAAAACATATTCCAAGAATTGGTGATTTGTCTGAAGAAGATCAAGGCCTGATGGATCATCTTTTCAAAACAGCCTGTCAGGTAGCCAAACAAAAGGGGATTTACGAAGATGGTTACCGGCTGGTCATCAATTCAGGAGATAACGGCGGCCAGACCGTCTATCACCTTCATCTTCATGTCATGGGCGGCCGGTTTATGCGATGGCCTCCCGGTTAATAAAAAATTCACTTTCATAAGTGGGGATAAGAGTTATACTTTTTTGGAAAGCTTTTGAGAACATTTGTTACTTTTCGTTTGTTGACGGTTACTTTCTTATGAACAACCGTTAGTTAAATAACCCAAGATAGATACAGAATCCCAATGAGAAAACAGGTTTTATCTTTCTTTTTGATAGCGCTTCTACTGCCGTTTACCGGCTGTGCGAGCCGTCCTATCACTTCCGGGCAATCCCCAACCAATTCCATCCCTGCTCCGGAAAAAATTCCGGAGACACAACTGCCCAAAACTGATACTTCAGATACTTCAGAAGAAAAAAAAATCGAGACTGAAGAAAATACCGATGAAAACCGGATAGCTGACAAGCCGGAAGAAGCAGACTCCATAAAAAAAGTCAAAACTGAAGAAAAGCCAGGCGAGGAATCTTTCCCGCTTTCCCCAGAAAAGCGAAATGAGTTATACCGGCAATTTTTAAAGGGTGCACTGCTGAAAGAAGCAGGGAAATATAAGGATGCCAGCATTGCATTTTCCAGCGCGCTGGAAATTACGCCGGATTCACCCCTTTTAGGAACTCTGGCGAGTGAAACCCTGCTGCAATCGAAAAGGGTGGATGAGGCTATTCAAGTGGCCGAACAAACGATTCAGCTGGCCTCATCGCATGCAGATAGTTATCTGGTGTTAGGGAAAGCCTATGCCGCCAAGAAACAATGGGATAAAGCTATAAACTATTATAATAAAGCGCTTCAATTTGAACCCTGTTCATTAGAAACATTGGATGAATTAGCCCAGCTCTATCTCAAGTCGAAACAATATGATGAAGCCATAGCGGTTTACAGGCGAATCACTGAAATCGTCCCCGAGCAAGCGGTGATCTTTCGCCTGCTCATCGCAGATATCTTATTAAAATTAAATAGGTTGGAAGAGGCTAAGACTGAATTTCAAGAAGTCGCCAAAAAAATACCACATTACCTTAAAGTTCATCTCAGCATCGGCCGAATCAATTACCTGCTGAAGAATTTCGATGAAGCCATCGAAAACTTTTTGACTGCTTTAAATTACACACGAACTCCCAAAGATGAAATGGCCATTCGACGACAACTGGGAGAACTCTATCGAGACCGCCAATCATTTATTGAAGCTATTCATCAATATGAACGGATAAAAGAGCTGAATCCCGAAGATTTAAAAGCCAGAGAAGCACTCGCTTCACTGTATATTGAAGTCGATCAATATGAAGAAGCCTTTCAAGAAGTGGACGCTTTGGCGAAAAAAGCTCCGGATGATTTTCAAATCCAGCTGCTCTGTAAAGAGATATTGGAACAATTAAACCGCGGTGACGAAGCCTATGAGAGTTTTCTGACTGCGTTTCAATATGCAATCGATCATCAAAACCAAAGCTCCATCATGCGGTATATCTGGAAACTTTCAACCGATGAATCATTAAAAAGTTTGTCGGACTATGACTTCCTAGGCCGATTTGACGATCTGCTTGAAAAAACAAAAAATACTCCCCCCAAAATTCCGCGGATTTATTTTGCCCGTGCACGGGTTGCACAGTTTACCCATAGCCCAGAGTTGAAGGACCGGCTCCGTTCTATATTGAATCTCCTCGAAGAAACAGAAGCGGCTGGGGATGAAAGAACGGCTGAAACGATTAGTATAGAGATGCGGTTATGGTATCGAGTACGCTACGCATTTCATCAAGAGGGCTTATCCTTGGAATTAGCCGATCTGTTGCAAAAATGCCGTAAAGTATTCCCGCAAAACACCAATCTTATCCGTGCTGCCGGGATCGTTTACAGTGACCGGAATGAATGGCAATTAGCCGAATCGGCCTATACCGAAGTGATGGATATTCTGGAAAAAGAATCCTCAGCCTTTAAAGACTGTCTATTTCAGTTGGCTTATGTATACGATAAAATGGATCGGATTGCCGATGTTGAACAATTAATGGAAGAAGCGATGCGGCTTTATCCTGATGATCCGCAGGCCTATAACTTCCTGGGATATACCTACGCCGATCGAAATATTCACTTGGAAAAAGCCTTGTCTTTAATTGAAAAAGCATTAAAAAACAATCCAAACGACGGTAATTTTATAGACAGTTTGGGATGGGTATATTTCCGGTTAGGCAACTATCAAGAAGCGATTATTCACCTGAAACGGGCATTGGAACTCGAAGAAGATCATCCGGTCATCCTGGAACACCTTGGAGATGCTTATGAGGAAAATGGCCAATACGACAACGCCATAACCTATTGGAAAAAAGCCCTGAAGGCAGGACCACACTATCCTACTGAATTTACAAAAGAGTTTAAACTGCGTGTGGACAAGAAAATACAATCTGCAAAAAGTATATCGAGGCAATGATTCATCAACTACCCGAAGAAATTGTTTTAAAACTGAAATCTTCCATCTCGGAATCAAGATATCAGCATTCAATTGGAGTTTTCAAAACATGTTGCCAATTGGCTGACTGTTGGGAAGATCATTTTATCGATCCCAAATTACTTACCTGGGCAGCACTTTTTCACGACTGTGCCAAGGAAATACCCAAAACGGAATTAAAAAAAATCATCGAAACCGAAGAAATCCCATACGGAAAAGAATTGTTGGATAGCCCAAAACTGTCCCATGCCCCTTTGGGAGCCAAAATATTACAAGACGAATACGGGATGAATGATCCTGAAGTCCTTATGGCCGTGGCTTATCATCCAACAGGGCATCCAGACTTAACTCCAATAGGTTGGGCGGTTTATATCGCCGATTATCTGGAACCAGGACGTAACTTCATCGAAGAAAGAGAAAGAATTTTTGAACAAGCCTGTAACGATCCATTAACAGGACTACGTAAAATCACGGATTTAAAAATGTATATGGTAAAGAAAAAAGGAAAAACGATTCATCCCCTGGCCGTAAAGTTTAAAAAATATTTAGAAAATATCAATGTACTTTGCGAAAACCAAGCGTAGGTGATAAATTAGCTAAACAAATGGTGTGGATACTTTCAGGAATACCGATAAAACGTACTTTCTGTCGATAAAAAATAAAAAAAAACAAATTTCCATTTTATTCTATAGGGTTTTAATGCCGATTTTTATTGACAACGTCCTATTAGTTGGTTTATAATTACCTAGTTCATTGAATTGTATTAATTTAAACATTTTCATCCATAGTAAATCCTGAACCTGCAACGTGAAGAAAAAATCCGAGATTGAGTTGTATTTATAAAGCGCAAGGACAGAAGACTAAAAACTATCTGGTGAAAAAAACTGCGAAATGAAAAACACTTTTTTGCCTTCAATGAAAAGTATCCAATCCGCCCAAGATGCAAAAGATCGTTACTATTTGCCCTATCTGATTTTACTTTTTACCGATTTCATCGTAATATCAGGCTCCATGCTGGCCGCCTATTATTTGCGTTTTTATACATTGTTATTTGAGTGGATTCCTCCCACACCACCACCTTATATACCTAAGTTGTATCCTTATTTCCTTTTGTCATTGGTCATTGCAGTCATCGGTTGTTTGATTTTTGAAAGGTTCGGTTTTTACGAAAGACGGGTGGGTTTAGATCGTTATGTTCCAGCGGGTACACTGATACTGTCCATTTTGGTGTCCTATATTTTTTTAATGGCGTTGTTATTTAACTACCGGGGATTCTCATTTTCCCGCTTAACTTTGGGATTGGCTATCCCTATTTCCTGTATCGGAATCATTTATGCCGTCTATTTACTGAAACGGATTCAATTTCAATTGATTCGCAAAGGAATTGTTTTCCAGAAAACAGTGCTGATCGGGCCGGTTTGGCGCTGTATGGAGGTCAATCAAAAACTGCGGGAACACCACGGTTCCAGATACCAGATTATGGGGTATTTCTCCACCGAAAAGAAACGGTCTGAGAATAAACATCTACTGCCCTGTTTGGGAACACTGGATCAATTCGTCAATATATTTAAAAGAGGATCCATCGATAATGTCATCATAGCTATGCCCCCAAAGGATCACGATCAGATATTACAAATCATCCAAACGTGCGTTTTACATAATATCCCCTATCGTCTTGTACCCGAATTGTATGACTTGCTTTCTCTGCGTATTCAAATTGAGGAAATAGGTCAGTTGCCAACCATTTTGTTTGGTGAAACCCCCCTTTATGGTTTTGGTCAAATGGCGAAAAGGCTGATGGATATCGTGGTTTCAAGCGTCGCCCTTATTTTAGCGGGACCTTTGCTCATAACCGTGGCCTTTCTGATAAAATTGGACACTCGTGGCCCTGTATTTTATATCCAAGAGCGAGTCGGTAATGACGGCCGTAAGTTCTACATTTACAAATTCCGCTCGATGTTCGACAAGGCGGAAAATGGAACCGGACCAAAATGGGCTACGTCCAATGATCCCCGCACGACCCGCATTGGCCGTTTTATACGCCGGTACAACCTGGATGAATTACCCCAATTCGTGAATGTGCTGCGAGGCGATATGAGCATAGTCGGTCCCCGGCCGGAACGGCCTTATTTTGTAAATAAATTTAAAGATGAAATCCCTCACTATATGCGCCGTCATATGGTGAAAACCGGCATCACCGGGTGGGCTCAGGTAAATGGATTACGGGGTGACACTTCCGTAATCGAGCGAACCAAATACGATCTCTATTATGTGGAAAACTGGTCGTTACTGCTTGATTTAAAAATACTTCTGAAGACATTGGTATCCTTTAAGAACGCTTATTAAACCATCAGTTAAAAAAATGTAATGCCAGCGTTTCGGCTCTATTTCGTCTAGTGGCTCGCCAGG
>CAZXSQ010000430.1:0-5888 GCA_964643335.1 uncultured bacterium | reverse complement strand
ATTAAAACAATTCCTTTTTAAATTTATTAATAAACTAGCCAGGATGGATGATCTCTTCTATAATATAATAGTAAAGAATACATGAATTTTTCATTTAAATGTGATATTTTTTTATTGTATAATGTTAAGGGGAACGCATGATTTCCCAAATTAAGAGAGTAAGGCATTTATCCGTCCATTCTTTTTGTAGGTTGGGAAGGATAAGTGGTTGATTTTTAGGAGCTTACAATGCTATCACGGTTAATTGAGATGGTGAGTTATATTTTAGCAAAGTCCCTTGAGAATGATGAAGATGATTGGTCTTTGCTGCGAAGTGAACTCACTGAGCAATTACAAGGGCGAGGGTTTAATGTCCCGGAAATCGATATGGCTTTTGAAGTGGCCAACCGGATTCGCTCACGAATCGAAGAAGGAACTTCTATTCCTTTTTCATTAAAAACCAATCAGGTGTATCAATATCTTGAACAAATGAAATTAACCAAAGATGCTCGCGGACATTTGTTGAACCTGGTTCAGAAAAAAATCCTGTCTCCTGCACAACGGGAAGAAGTGGTGGAACGTTCTTTTTTCCTGGATATGTCTGAGGTCGATGTTCCAGAAATCCAATATCTGGTTAATCAGGTGCTTGGCGGAGATAATTGGCCTGGCGAGGATTCGCCGGCCATGTCCTATGCGCTTCATTGATCTTTTTAACTGTATTTTGCATTCTGACTTTAGAAAACCTTTATTGCGAAATATCAGCCCATCATAATATGGTGGGCTGGTATTGTGAGTGACCGGTGTTGCATATCTTGAAATAACTAAAATCGATAATCCAGGTTACTTGTGAATTGACAGACGTACTTTAAAATTGGTTTTTTTTTAATATCAAATAATCAAACGTATAAGATATTGATGTATAGAGACAACATAAATGTCAATTGAAAAGCGATTAAACGAACTCAGGGAATCGATCGATTCGATCGATAAGGAAATTTTGGATCTGTTGAACCGAAGAGCGAAAGTGGCTCAGGAGATCGGTGAAGTCAAGAATCACAATGAAGCCGATATCTATATCCCTTCACGTGAAAAAGCTGTATTGGCTCGAATCGGCAAATTGAATTCGGGGCCACTGCCCAGTGAAGCGATTACCTCCGTATTTCGCGAAATCATCAGCGCCTGCCGGGCGCTTGAAACCCAACTCAGCATTGCGTATCTTGGACCGGAAGGATCTTATCATCATTCTGCTGCGCAAATACATTTTGGGCGTTCTGCTCATTTTATTCCTATTGAAACCATTAACGGTATTTTTGAGGAAGTGGAACGCAATCGGGCCGATTATGGACTCGTTGCCATTGAAAACTCGATCGAAGGCAGCGTTGGGGTGACGTTGGACCGGATGGTTCAATCCCGGCTGAATATCATGGGCGAAGTTTATTTGCCGGTTTCACATAATTTGATCAGCTACTCGAAACTGCATGAGATAGAGAAAGTGTATTCTCATCCGCAGGGATTGGCTCAATGCCGCCGGTGGCTGGAATCCAATTTGCCTAAAGCACGATTGATGGATACCGTGAGTACTGCTTATAGCGTTGGTTTATGTAAGGAAGATCCTAAAGCGGCTGCCGTAGCCAGTACCTTGGCGGCGGAGATCTATGATGTTCCTATACAGGTTCGGGCAATTGAAGACTTTGCGGGAAACACTACCCGGTTTTTTGTCATCGGCAGCAGAAACACCACACCCAGCCATGACGATAAAACTTCAATGATTGTTTTTGTTCGGGATAAAGTGGGGGCGTTACACTCCATGTTGGAACCATTTAAAAAACACCAGATTAATTTAACCAATATTGTTTCACGCCCAATCAAGCAAGAAGCCTGGCAATACATGTTTTTTCTGGAGTGTCAGGGACACAAAGATGAAGAGATTTTACGTCAAGCGGTTGCAGAAATAGAGGGGCACAGTTTATATATCAAGATACTTGGCAGTTATCCACGTGCCCATACAACCGCTGAAACTTAGAATGCACAGATAGGATGAGAGAGTCGATTTTCCCCGATCTTTATAAACGTATAGGTATTTACGGTGTTGGTCTTTTGGGGGGTTCCCTCGGGATGGCTTTAAAAGCCGTGAATCCCGATTTTACCATCATTGGAATCGGCCGTTCTGCTGAACGCCTCGAAGAGGCTCGGAGACGAGAAGCCATTGATACCTATACTTGTGATCCTGCCAACATCAATCCGCCACTTGATTTTTTGATTATATGCACTCCGGTGAGAAAAGTTACTGAACATTTGCTACAAACGTTGCCTTCTTTAAAGAAAGGTGCCTTGGTTACCGATGTGGGGAGCACCAAAACTTTGGTAGTAAATCAATGTGAAAAACACGGTGGGAATACAATAAAATTTGTTGGCTCTCATCCCATGGCTGGTTCGCACAAAACCGGTGTCAAAGCCGCTATTAAAGATTTATATAAAAAGAAAATCTGTGTGGTAACCCAAACGGAGAGGACAAATCCAACGGCACTTGAAGCAGTTTGTTCTTTATGGCAGCTGGTCGGGATGCGGGTTGTGCGGATGTCCCCTGATTTGCATGACCGGTTGACCGCGCGTTCCAGCCATTTGCCGCACCTGGTTGCCGCGTCTTTATGCCATGTGGCGAATAATATGGAATCGGACATCACATCTGTTTTAGGGAATGGGTTCAGAGATACTACCCGGATTGCAGCAGGGGATCCCGGTATGTGGATGGATATCTGCCTGGAAAATCGGGATGAAATTCTCGCCGCGGTCGATTCGATGTTGTCTATTTTGCACGATCTTCGGCAGCAAATCGCGATGGAAGATGAACATGCCATTTTTCAATTCCTTGAACAAGCCCAACAATGGAAAAAATCGGTATAATATAGAATAAGACCCTCACTTGCAGTCTTTTAGTTCGATTCACAAAAAGATTAATATACACGATCAAAGATTAAATATGGATTTACGCATTCTTCTGGTTGAAGACGATCTTCGTTTTGCTCACCGTTTGAAGAAAAACCTGGCATTGGAAGGATATGATGTTTCCATCGCTGAATCGGGTCAGGAAGCCCTTGAATTTGTCACTAAAAATTCTGTCGACTTGGTTCTTTCCGATATCAAGATGCCGGGGATGAACGGTTTGGATTTGCTGAAGCATCTGACCAATATTCGAACGGGTGATGATCAGGAAATTCCGGTGGTTCTGTTAACCTCCGTCGATTCTGTCCGAGTCGCCGTCGATGCCATGAAAACCGGTGCCGCTGACTACATTACCAAAGATGCAGACCGGGACGAAATCATTCTCCGGATCGAAAAAGTGATGGAAGGAGCAAAAGTCCGAGCCGAGAATCAAAGACTCCGGCGTCATATCCGTGATACCGGAGAGTTGGGGCTTTTTATCGCTGAAGACGCCAAAATGAAATCGATTCTCGAGGAAATCGACAATGTGGCCGTCACCGGTGCGAACATCTTGATTGTCGGTGAAACCGGAGTGGGCAAGGAACTTATCGCTCGCTACATCCATCGCAAAAGCCCCCGTGAGGATAATCCCCTTATCGATGTCAATTGCGCTGCTCTTCCTACGGATAATCTCTTTCAATCAGAAGTATTTGGCCACGAAAAAGGGGCATTTACCGGAGCGATTGCCCGAAAACGCGGGAAATTGGAATTGGCCAACGGCGGTACCATCTTTCTGGATGAGATTGGAGACATGCCACTGGAAAGCCAAGGTAAAATTCTCCGCGCACTCGAAACCAAAGAATTTGAACGGCTGGGCGGAACTCAGAAAATCAATGTTGATATTGCCGTGATTGCCGCAACGAATAAAGATTTACAATTGGAAGTGCAGGAAGGCCGCTTCCGGCAGGATCTTCTTTATCGGCTGGATATTATTCGCTTGAGGATACCGCCTTTGCGGGAACGCACAGACGACATTTATCCGCTAATAATTCATTTCTTTGAGGAATATGCACGCAAATACAGAAGAAATGTACCTGAAATTACAGATAAAGCCCTTGAAATTCTTGAAAAATACTCCTGGCCGGGGAATGTTCGTGAATTAAAAAACCTGGTTGAACGAATTGTCATTCGGAATCGCGACTGTACCTTGGTGGATGATTCAATGCTTAAACGGGAAGGTCTGGAGCTATCCGAGCAGATTGCATCTGCAATTCCCAATAACAAATTTTCTACATCTCAGACAGAAATGCCTTCTTTGGAAGAGATTGAAAAACAGGCTATTGTGACTGCCCTGGAAAAAGCCGACTGGATTCAAAGCGAGGCGGCGAAACTCCTGAAAATATCTCCGGATCGTATGCACAACCGGATAAAAAAATACGAGATTCACCACCCCTCTTGGAGAACCCACAAGTAATACGGTTTCTTTTATGTTATTTCAACTCCACAAACGATCCCAGGATCGCAATTCATTCCATTTGGGAGTCGGCTCAAAATACCCAGGTTCATACAAATGTTCCTTGACGACCTCTTCATTGAGCTCTATACCCAAACCGGGTTTTTCCGGCACGGGGATAAAACCCTTTTGTATGATGGGTTTCGATATACCGGTTACCATATTGTCCCACCAAGGAACATCCACGGAGTGATTTTCCAAAGCGAGAAAATTTTGAGTCGCAGCCGCACAATGAACATTCGCCATGCATGAAACCGGTGTTCCAGCGAAGTGGAGCGCCATGGCGACTCCTTGTTCTTCGGCATAATCGCCGATTTTTTTTGTTTCCAGAATGCCACCAGCGGTTGCCAGGTCCGGATGAATCATATCCACGGCTTTGGTATCTGCCAATTTGATGAATTCTTCCTTGAGATAGATATCTTCTCCAGTTAAAGTAGGAACATCGATAGACGTGGTGATTTGCTTCCACAACTCGGTGTATTGCCATGGGATCATGTCTTCCAGCCAGGCCATTTGATAAGGTTCCAATGCTTCGCCCAAACGAATACAGCTATTGACGCCGATATGGCCAAAATGATCTGCTGCCAAAGGCAATTCATATCCGATGATCTCACGAATCTGTCCGACATAGTCGGCCATGATGTCGATACCTTTCTGGGTAATCTGTATGCCGGTGAACGGATGAGGTGTCCTACGAAGTGTTCGCCGATCCATTTGTAGAGGTTGAGTAAGTGTGCCTGGAATTTTCCTCAACAGGTTAATTCCCAAATCCATTTTTAAAAAAGTGAATCCCTGATCGACACGGTCTTTCATTCGCCGGGCATAGACTTCCGGATCGCTGGATGAATTCGTATCACAGTAAATGCGTATCTTATCCCGGTATTTTCCACCCAGCATTTGATAGACGGGAATGTTATACGCTTTTCCAGCCAAGTCCCATAAAGCCATTTCGACGCCGGATACACCGCCACCTTGCCTGCCGTGATGGCCGAATTGTTTTATTTTTTTGAATATCCTTTCGACGTTGCAGGGATTCTCACCCAATATCCTGCTTTTCAATAGGAGTGCGTATTTTTTGCTCGCCCCATCCCGCACTTCACCATATCCGGAAATACCTTGATTTGTATCGATTCGTATGATGGGGCAGCGCATGGGAGCGTCTTTGACCACCGCCACGCGAAGATCCGTGATTTTTAGATCCGTGGGGTTGGAATTTCTGTTGACGTTTTGTGTGGCGAAAGCGATATCATCTTCAATCGCAGCGCCGAAAAATCCCATTGCCAGTCCGGTTTTGCCTGCCGTTTTAACAAAAGACCGTCGAGTCAATGATTTCAGTTTATTCTTCATAAGCACATCCCTTCTTATATTTGCTATCAACAGAATAACCCGTTTGAGCAAACCATCCAAGATCAAAAAACATTTTTCCTAAGCAATTCAGCACACGCTATGGTAGGGGCGGTTCGGGAACCGCCCA
>CAZXSQ010000429.1:2665-5894 GCA_964643335.1 uncultured bacterium | reverse complement strand
CCCCATGTTCACCGTCCCAGCTCGTGGCATCGAAATCCTGCACCCATACCACGCGGCCCGGGTGGATTCCTCTGGCTTTCCCCATCGGTTGATTAGCGCCTTCGGGAGGCGTTAAAACCGCCACAGCCGGTTCTGCAAAGAAAGAATCCGGAATCAAAGTAGCTGCACCCCCGAAAGCGAGGCAGACAGCAATCAGCGCAATAACCATGGAACCGGAAAGATTCCTGCGAGCATTGCGGAATAACGAAACAGAACCGAGAATGATCACTCCATAAGCAAGAAAACTGCCCATGATTCCCATCGCTGCCCGTTGGCAGGGATAGGCTGCCCTGCTTGGCTTCGGTACGACTCGCACGAGAAACCAGATAAGTGCCAAAAACCCTATCGCCGGAATAAGAAAATGGCTGGATTGCATATCCCGTTTTATACCAGTGATTCTACCCGTTTTAGAACAACGAACGGCGAATGGATCAAAGATCAACGAAATTTTTTGTCTAATAGAATTTTTAGTTGGGTTCATGTTTAGCAGACCTTTATTACTAATTAAGAAGTTGTTGGTAACTCGTATTTTTGAGATTCTTTTTATTTAACCTTTGATTTGAATTCAGGAAGAAATATCGACGTTGTGACGTTCCATGACTTCACGCCATTCCGCTTCATTCATTTCTTCAGACTCTTCGATCAACATCACAGGAATGTCGTCTTTTATTGGATAGCGTTTTCTCGTTTTGGGATCGGTTGAAACCAGCCAGTCGCCTTCAAGAACCACTGGCGCTTTGGTTTGCGGACAGGCAAGAATTTCTAGTAATTGGTTGCTGATACTCATTGGATTTCCCCTTTTGAGAATGGATTCAATGAATTAATTATTCATATGCAATATGATTGCGGGAGGATTCGCCAGATCGTGATACCGCTGTTCGATCACTTCCCGCGATACTTCATCCGTGTTTTGAATCCACCACCGGTAACGGATGGACAGTGGATCGTCTTCAGTCAATTCATATGGAAAGTATTCACCAAAACGGCCATAAAGCCGTTCGGAAAAATAAGCGTTTGCCGGATTCACCGGATCGGTTAAGTAAGCCACGGTATAACGCTGATCACCAACGGTGAATTGAACGGCGTTCCATGGTAAATCCTGGTGCTCTTCAGTATTGATTTGCTGATCAGCCGGAAGATCACTCCATTCTTTGGGGCGAAGATAGCGTGTACTTTCCTCATGCTCGGCCACTTCCTGAGCGGCACGGAATTGAGCGCCAGCATGTTGACGGTCGCCTCGCAGTTGGATTTTACCGGCTAAGGTTTCAAGTGTCGATTCGAATTCAATCAATAATTGACCTTCAGGTTGTTTGAAAGTGCGCAGTGTCCGTTTTTCCTTGATAACAGTTTTGCCTTCACGGTCATTCCAATTGATTAAGACCGTGTGTCCTCCCACAATTGGGCCGTTTATTTCATTCAACACTTTTTCATGTTCCTGATGTTCACCCCCGCCGGCATGCCACATATCTAATGTTTTATCACCAACCTCGGTTTTGTTATACCCGAAAAAGATACCGCGATGATGGGAATATTTTCCACCCACTCCCTTAGTAATAAGTTGGCTGCCATCCGGTGAAAAGACATGATGAAAGGGTTTCTTGGTTTGTTCAATCTTTTCTGGATTGAAAGGAGTGCACATATATCTTAAAACCGGCCGGTCTTTGAAAAGGAGATCCATGTGTTTCTTTGGTTGATCTTTCCAATGAAATCCTGATTTGTCGCTCTGTCTATCATTATTATTTGGAGTTTTAATACGAATATTTTTGAAATAAACCGCTTTCTTGTAATCGTTGCGCTGGAGGACGATGTGGCCTTTTTCCTTCAAGTCAACCTGGTTGAATTGACTCATGTCAAGATTATCGTACACCGTTTCATCATTGATGGTGAGTGTTAATTTATGATCCACATACTTAATCGTGACACTGTTCCATTCACCAATAGGTTTGGTTGGATTCTTGTCCGGTGAATGGAAAACGCCTTTGGGAGTAAAGAGTGCTCCGGTGCATTTCTTTTCAACTTTGCCCGGATTGGAGTTTAACTGAATTTCAAAAGATTCTTTTTTGAACGCCTCTTTCATTGAGGTGGTGTGAACCAGTATGCCACTGTTGCCTCTTTCTTCAATTTTGAAGTCGAATTTAAGAATGTGATCGCCAAATTGTTCTTTGGTGATTACCGCCCAATAATCCCAGCCCCCGACTTTAAGCACGCCGTTCTCTAGTATTTTGGGGCCTGCTTTTTCCAATCCCTGAATTTTCCATCCATCCAGGTTTTTACCATTGAACAGCGTTTTGAATCCTTCTTCTTCCGAACCGGATTTTTCCGTAAATTCGATTTTATAATCTTTTGATTCTCCTGCTTTGATCTCGGAAACTATCCACCAGATTCTGGCTTTTCCATTATCGAGTTTTTCGATTTGAGCCGGGACCGGCTCGCCATTCGATGAAATTTCCACTGATGTTTCAGCGGCTTTCTCGGGTAATTGAACATCCAAATAGACAGGCGTTGCAGTGCGGTCGTATGATCCGGCTTCTACTGTAAATAACTCGGCCGCGCTGGAAACCTGCACCATCATGAATAGAAGCGAAAAAATTATTCCTGTTTTCCTCATGGTTTCATCCTTTTTTATAGATTTGTCTTGCCAGTTTTATTTTACCTTAAACTCGGCTTAATTTGAAAGATGATGTCCATAAAACATTATTTGTTTGTTCCTTTGAGGTCAACAACATTATGATATATTGATATAATAAAGCAATCTCAATGACGGGGAAAGAAAATGAAAAAAATCAATCGCCGAAAGTTTATGCATCATGCAGCGCTTGGTACAGGCGCATTAACCATGGCTATGACTGCTGGGAATTTCTCTTCATGGTCACAAGATTCCAATGAGATTCTGACGGGTGTTCGAGAATTTTTATATCGCGTGGCCAATGAAGACGGCTCGTTCCGGCCGGGGATCGATCCGCTTTATCGAGGGACTTCCGACACCTATTACTCTGGGATGGCGGCGCCCTTGTACGCGGTGGTATTATGCGAGACTTTCGGATGGCCGTTGCCCTATCCAGACCGGACAAAAGAGTTCTTTATGTCGAAGCAAAAGCCGGATGGTGCGTTTTATTCCGGCAGGGGAGCGTTTGATCCCGATTCCCCCTTAGCCAAACTATATAATACGTCCCAAAGCATTGTTGCTTTG
>CAZXSQ010000429.1:0-2655 GCA_964643335.1 uncultured bacterium | reverse complement strand
TCCGTGGTGGATTTTTTCTTTCAAGAAAGTGAATTCAGCGAGCTGCCTTTGTATACAACCAGTTTTTTCCCTTATTTTTACAAGGCGCTGGGTAAACCCATGCCTGCAAAGTACGATAAAAAATTAAGAGATTACATAAAAAGCGAGCAGCAGGAAGACGGATATTTAGGAAACCATGTGGCCTCCACCTTCCACGCCGCTCATTACTACCGGCTTATAGGCAAGCCGGTTCCAAAAGCGAAGCCGATGGTGGATCGAGTGCTGCACGATCAACTCAACGATGGTTCATGGTGTCTTTACCCACCGAGCTGGGATGTCCATGCTGTGTTTGATGCTTTGTTTATACTTCACCAGCTGGGTGATCCGAATGATCCTCGTATACAAACAGCATATAATAAAGCTGAACGCTGGCTTATGAAATGCAGAAACTCCGATGGCGGTTTTGCCCATTTCCCCAATTACACCTCCGATGTTGATGCGGTGTATTTTCAAGTGGGTGCTCTGGTCGAAGCGGGCGTCTTGAAAGCCAGAAAGGATCTGAAGCTTGAAGAGATTTTAGGCTGGGGACATGCGATGATTCCCGGTAAAAAATATTCCTGCCTTGCGGGAGTTTGATTTATAGATGAATTGTTCATTTTAAATCAAGATAGGAGAATAGTGATATGAAGAAACATTTTTTCAAAGTGGCCGGATTACTAATGTGTGTCGTTGTTTGTTTGATGGTGGCTGGACCGGTATTCGCTAGTGAAAACGACACGATTCGTCTGGGAATGATCGGTCTGGATACGTCACACGTTATTGCTTTCACTCGATTTTTGAATGACCCGGATAATCCCAATCATGTTCCCGGTGCAAAGATCGTGGCGGGATACAAAGGTGGAAGCCCTGATATTCCATCCAGCGCCAATCGAGTGGACAAATACACCAAAACGCTTAAAGAAGAGTGGGGAGTTACAATTTATGATACCATTCCGGAACTATGCAAACATGTTGAGGGGGTGCTAATTGAGAGCGTCGATGGACGTCCGCATCTCGAACAGGCCAAACATGTGATCGAGGCCGGGCTGCCGATGTTTATCGACAAACCGGTGGCCGGAAGTTTTGAAGATGTGCTTCAAATCGCCAAACTGGCCAAAGAAGCGGGTGTCCCATGGTTTGGCGGTTCAAGTTTACGATGGTGGAGCGGAGTGCAGGAAGCCATCGATCCGGAAAATGTGGGTGAGGTTCTCGGCTGCGATGCCTATTCACCCTGCTCATTGGAGCCGCATCATCCCGATTTGTTCTGGTATGGTGTTCATGGCATGTCGATTCTGTATGCCGCCATGGGGACAGGATGCCAGACGGTTACCCGCGCTTCTACGGATAATTTCGAGCTAGTTACCGGAGTATGGGATGATGGCCGAATTGGAACTTTTCGTGGTACCCGCAAAGGAAAACACGGCTACGGAGCCACCGTTTTTGGAACCAAAGCGATCAAGACAGTTGAAGGTCATAGCTACAAAGGATTAGTCAAGCAAATCGTCAAATTTTTTCAAACCAAAGAACCTCCTATTTCCCCCGAAGAGATCGTCGAACAATATGCCTTTATGGAAGCCGCTGACTGGAGCAAAGAAAAAGGCGGTGTGCCGGTTGAAATTCCGGAATACGATCTCGATTAAACAAAAACAACTTTACTACAATTCTCTTGACATGATATCATTATTTGATATCATCATATTATGAACAAAAAGCAACATCAGACGCTTGAACGAGTTTTTGAGAATCCAATACGGTCAGATATCTTTTGGGCTGATATTGAAAAATTGTTTCAGGCACTTGGTGCTGATATTACAGAAGCAAGGGGATCACGAGTTCGAGTAGCTCTGGCGGGTGTGCGGGCTGTCTTTCATAGACCCCATCCAGATCGTGTTACCAATCAACACACTATCCGTTCAGTGCGCCGATTTTTACTTGAAGCAGGGGTGAAATACTGATGGAATACAAAGGCTATTCAGCAAAAGTCGAATTTGATGAAGAAGCAAATATCTTTCATGGTGAGGTTCTTAATTTGCGAGACGTAATTACGTTTGAAGGTGAGACTGTTGATGGTTTACGGCAGGCTTTTCATAACTCAGTGGACGATTATTTAGAATTTTGCGCTGAGCGGGGAGAAGATCCGGAAAAGCCTTATTCTGGAAAATTTGTAGTTCGCGTTGAACCCGAACTGCATAAACGCATTGCTATTGAAGCCCAAAATAGAGGAGTGAGTATAAACGCATTAGTCGGCGAGGCCTTATCAAAAACAATTGATGAAACCTCCCAGTAATGGAATTAAGGCCCATCCTTTTTTTACTGCGGTTTTTACAGTCTTTGTAGAGTGGATTCAAAGCGGAGATAATCCCTCATCGTTTCTGGTGGTTTGACGCGAAACATATCTGCTTCAAGAATGATGTAACTCAAAACGAAAGCGTAGCCCACCTTGTCTCTTACGAGCAAGGGCTGACCGCTGCGCTGTCTAGCCCTTGCCACCCAGTCCAGCCACCCAGTCGAAAGGCATGAAATTATTATTCGTTGATATGTGTGCTTTTCAAGTTTTCGTGGTTCAAATTACGTTAAGCAGAATTTTTTGAGTCAAAGAATGTAACTCTTACCTACTCATTTAACGAAAAAGAATAG
>CAZXSQ010000428.1:0-5940 GCA_964643335.1 uncultured bacterium | reverse complement strand
TGTGATAAAAGGGAAGCGTTTGCGGAAAAAATTAATATCGATGTGAGTAACATCCAAATAACAGCATTTTTCACCTCGTGTTTTCATTTCATTGTCAATGGCACGAGCGACGACATCGCGTGGAGCCAGGTCTTTGAGTTTATGGTATTTTTCCATGAATGCGGTTCCGTCTGCCGTGCGCAGGATAGCCTTTTCACCCCGGACAGCCTCGGAGATCAAGAAAGGTCTTTCCGCTTCCGAAGGTTGAAAAGCGGTGGGATGAAATTGGATGAATTCCATATTTGATACACGCGCTCCAGTGCGGAAAGACATGGCCACTCCATCGCCGGTGGCGATAGGAGGATTGGTGGTGTACATGTAGACCAAGCCGCATCCACCGGTGCACATGATCGTAACACCGGCAAGAAATATGTTCATCTCTCGCTCATTTTCATTCCAAACCCATGCTCCGCAACAGTGACCGGAGTCTTCTTGGATAACATCGGTTACAAGATGATGCTGAAAGACATTAATATTGTTATGATTGCGCACTCGGTTTAACAGGGCATTTTCAACTTCTCTTCCGGTCAGGTCTTTAGCATGAACGATTCGGCGGAAAGAGTGCCCGCCCTCCTGGCCAAGTTCGAGTGTGCCGTCTTCGCCATAAGTAAATTCGACACCGATCCGCATCAACTCTTCGATCACATCCGGCCCGTGAGTGACAATCAATTCAACGGAATCTTTATGGCAAAGTCCCGCACCGGCTTCCAGCGTATCCCGGATGTGGTTCTTGTATGAATCACTTGCGTCAAAAACGGCGGCAATTCCTCCCTGAGCATAATTGGTATTCGATTCAAATACCTCTTTTTTGGTAACCAGATTGACATTCCCATACTCAGCGGCTTTTAAGGCAAACGTTAATCCGGCAACCCCGGACCCTAAAACAAGAAATGAACTCCGATGTGTGGCCATTGCTGTATATTTTCTCCCCGGCTATGGATATTTAAATTTAATTATCAAGATAGTCATCATCGGTCCGATTTTCGACGCGAACAAGATGATTCCTTTCGTTTACATACACAATGCGATGAGAATACGTCTCTAGTTCCGCATCATCTACCATACCATATGAAAGAACCAATACGATATCACCTTTTTCGATTAACCTGCCTGCTGCCCCTTTTACCGAAATGGTTCCAGATCCTTTTGGGGCAGGGATAGCGTATGTTACCAGGCGGGCACCGTTGGTCACGTTCAAAACATGAATCTGCTCTCCGCAGTTGATATCCGCCGCTTCAAGCAGATCGGTATCGATTCCCAGGCTTCCGGCATAGTGAATTTCTTTACTGGTTACTTTCGCTTCCTGTATTTTGGATTTCAGCATAAGTCGTAACATAAACAAACCTCATTGTTCAAATATCATGTTGTCGATTAATCGGGTTTTCCCCACATAAATGGAACCAATGAATAAATTGCCTTCTTCAATGAAATCGGCGGATTGAAATGTATTCTGGTCAACGATTCCAAGATAGTCCAGCTTCACTTGTGGATGGGATTGGACTTTTTCTTTTCCTTCATCAAGAATGACGTCGGCTTTTTTCTCTCCATTTTTGTATCGTTCAATGCCTTCCGACAATGTTTTGGGTAAATTCAAAGCGGCTTGACGTTCCTCCGGTGATAAATAGGCATTTCGTGATGACATGGCCAACCCATCCGCTTCCCGTACCGTTGGACAAACGGTTATTTCAATAGGAAACCGTAAATCTTTGGTCATTTGCCGGATTACAGCCGCCTGCTGGGCGTCTTTCCGTCCGAAATAGGCGCGAGACGGTTGCGTGATATTGAATAACACGGCCACAATAGTACACACACCTTGAAAATGGCCAGGCCGTGTATCCCCACACCATCCGTGACTTCGGCTCGGGGGGATGATATAGGTCGAAAACGAATCGTGATATATTTCCTGGCTGGTTGGGATAAAAACCAAATCAACGTTTTCTTTTTCGAGAAGATCCAGATCTCGCTCTTCATCACGCGGGTACCGTTTGAAATCTTCACCTGGCCCGAATTGTGTGGGATTGACGAATATCGATACGCAGACCGTGTCATTTTCGGCTCTGGCTTTGCGCACCAGGGATAAATGTCCTTCGTGCAAATATCCCATGGTAGGCACGAATCCAATACGTTTACCGGATTGTTTTTGCTTGATAATGTCTTTTTGAATTTCAGTTGCGGTACGATAAATGTTCACTTGTTTCCTGCTGCTTCTAAGTGTGATATTAACCCGGATTGGATATTTCTTCGAATTCTTGAAGTGCGGATTCCTCGATCCAATAACTCTCATCAAGGGTAGGGAACGAACCTTCTTTCACGGCTTTGCAGTATTCAGAGAAAGCGTTTTTCGATTCTTTACCTAACTGGGCAAAGCGCCGGACGAAGTGGGGTTGAAAGGATGTAAATAATCCCAGCATATCGGCAAAAACCAACACCTGGCCGTCACAATGCGGCCCGGCGCCGATACCAATCGTTGGGATGGATACTCTTTCCGTTATCATTTGGGCCACCGGCCAGGGGACCGCTTCGATCACCAGTGAAAATGCTCCAGCCTGTTCAACTGCCTCGGCGTCTTTAAGCAGCCGCTGCACCGCTTTAGAAGTCTTTCCCTGTACTTTGTGGCCGCCCAGCAGCTTGCAGGATTGGGGACCCAGCCCGACATGCCCCATGACCGGTATTCCGGTATCTACCATTTTTTTGATAGCATTGGACGCTGGCACACCCCCTTCTAACTTCACGGCGTCAGCACCGCCCTCTTTTAATAACTTACCTGCATTGCGTACAGCTTCCTCGGCGTTGATCTGGTAGGAAAGAAATGGCATATCAGCAACGACCATGCTGTGCTTTGCCCCTCGCTTCACCGCTTGTGTGTGATAAACGATGTCTTCGACGGTGACCGGTAGGGTATCCTGGTGTCCTTGAAACACCATGCCCAATGAATCACCGACCAACAGCACATCCACGCCCGCTTCATCCATTAAGGCTGCAAACGTGTAGTCATAGGCGGTCAGCATGGAGATTTTCTCCCCACGCTTCTTCATTTTCTTAAGATATGGAACTGTGATTGACTTGCTCATTTTTTTCTCTTTGTCCGTACTGACAGCGAATTGAGATTCGGTCAGATAGTCTTTCTCACTTTGAATAATATCAAGAAAATTTTCAAAAGGGGTGCACTCTATGTCTTGTTCGCGGCAATAGTCCAGCAGATTGCGTTTGGCGTAAATTTTTTCACATTTTTGTGCCGCGCATGTGTCTGAAATTCCATCGCCGATGTATACTCGCCGGATGCCTTCATGCTTGAACACATGCTGACATTTACAATGGGCCATATCTCTTTCACAATTTTCCTTATATAAAGGAAATTCTACTTCAATTCCGTTCTCCGTCCACACCATTCGATTGCTGAAATAGTTAAGGTCTTCCAATCCTTCTTTTTCGAGTAGTAGATCAATGTAATAATCGTAACCATCGGAGACGATGATCATTTCGCTTTCGCTTTCTTTCACCCATTGTACAAAATCGTGAAAGGTGGGATCGATCCCGATGGAATAAACCAATTTGCGTGCTTCTTCCTCTCTGGGCTGTACCAACTCAGCCAGTTGACGATTGCATACACGTGATGAGACGGCACCACTGAGATAGTTTCGAATGATTGTCTTCCAGTCATCCGGTGAAAACATCTTGACAATGGAGTCCCAAACATCCCTTTTTGATATGGTATGGTCAAAATCAACAAAATAGACTGTATTCATTCAGATTTTTATCCTGACTGTGCTTTTTTTTCCATGTCTGATTTTTAGCCATGGTGATTTGTGATTTGAATAGTAAAATGTAAATAAAATCGTTTTTGAACCTTCATGTTAAGTATAATAATAAAATGGATAATTTCAGACTGTTAAGTCGAATTAATCCTTTTGCGTACACATCCTGCTTGTTCAAAAATTGGATGATGTACAGAATGAAGTGATAATAAAGATAATACTTTTTAATCTAATTTTGTCCAATGCGTACAACAACAAATATAAATGGAGATTTCAGTGTGGACGGCTATATAAGTGAAAATTCTTCATCAATTCACTCCACGACAATTCTTTCTATTCGCCGAGGGAAGGAAGTTGTGATTGCTGGTGACGGCCAGGTGACCATTGGTGATACAATCATGAAAAGCTCCGCCAAAAAGGTGCGTACGATGTATGATGATGAAATCCTTGCAGGTTTCGCAGGTACATCAGCGGATGCTTTTACCCTGTTTGAAAAATTTGAAGCCAAATTGGATGAGTACAAAGGCAATGTAACCCGCTCAGCGGTCGAGTTGGCCAAAGAGTGGCGAACCGATAAGATGCTTCGGCATTTGGAAGCGCTCTTGATTGTGTGTGATGAAGAAATCACACTTGTTATATCAGGAACCGGCGATGTGATAGAACCGGATGATGGAATTATCGCGATCGGATCGGGGGGGCCTTTTGCTCAAGCTGCTGCCAAGGCGATGATTAAATTCACGCAGATGCCGTTGAAACAAATTGCAGAAGAATCAATGAAACTAGCAGCTGAAATATGTGTTTATACAAATGAGCACGTAGTTATAGAATCTTTGCCGCGGGAAGAAAAGAAATAAAACTTTATCCTGTTTCAAAAAAAATTGCATGAAAGGATTTGCTTTATCTGTCAGAAATGGTGATACTTAACCGCAGAGATGAGCGAGAGAGTTAGCATCACGCTATGAGGGGATTATCTTATAACAGGTTAGACACATAGGTCTGGTAGGGGCAAATCTATGCGTTTGCCCCCATTGTGTTTGCCCTATGTTGCTCCGATATTTGTAATCATTTCCTGGATGAAGCGAAAAGAATAGGTACATAAACATGACTCAAACACTCTATCCAATTCATACTTCGAACCAAACCAATGTTCCTGGGCTGACGCCTAAACAAATTGTTGAAGAATTGGATAAATTCATTATCGGTCAGGAAGAGGCAAAAAAAGCCGTGGCTGTCGCTCTTCGCAACCGGTCTCGACGCCGTTTGCTCGAGCCGGAACTGCAGGAAGAGGTTTATCCCAAAAATATCATCATGATCGGCCCCACCGGTGTGGGAAAAACGGAGATCGCCCGCCGGCTTGCCCGCTTGGAAGAGGCTCCTTTTATTAAAGTTGAGGCTTCCAAATTTACCGAGGTGGGGTATGTGGGACGTGATGTTGAATCAATGATCCGGGATCTGGTTGAAATGTCCGTTACCCGGGAGCGGGCGCGTAAAACAGAAGAATCACACACCGAGGCGGAAAAAGCCGCTGAAGAACGCTTGCTTGATTTACTCGTGCCTCCCAATATCGTACGTCCGTTGGAACAAACTGAATCTGAGGAAGGGGAAGAAAAACAAGACCATGAAATGAGGCTGAAGGCCACACGGGAACGCTTTCGCCAGATGCTGCGTGATGGCAAACTGGAAGACCGCATGGTGGAACTGGATGTTCCTGAGCGTTCCAATAATGTCGTCGTCGGCGTCCCTCCAGGTGTTGGTTTCGAAGAATTAGGGATTGATCTCAAGGAAATGGTTGACAAAATCATGCCTTCCAAAAAAAGCCGGAAGAGCATGAAAATTTCTGAAGCCCGTCCTGTTCTTATTCAGGAGGAAGTGGATCGGTTGTTAGATATGGATCAGATTGTGCAAGACGCTATTGAGCGGGTAGAGCAATCCGGCATCGTATTTCTGGATGAGGTCGATAAAGTTGTCGGCAGGGAAGGGGGGTCGGGTCCGGATGTGTCCCGATCGGGTGTTCAGCGCGATATCCTGCCTTTGGTGGAAGGTTCAACCGTCTTTACCAAGTATGGAATGGTGAAAACCGACCATATTCTATTCATTGCCGCCGGTGCGTTTCACGGCACCAGCCCTTCCGATTTGATTCCTGAAC
>CAZXSQ010000427.1:0-5942 GCA_964643335.1 uncultured bacterium | reverse complement strand
TGTCTCTAGCCTGCTTCCTATCAAACGTATTATTGAAGGCAAGATAATGGCGGGGATGTACCTATTTATACGGCGATATTGGGTTTTGTTTGCTGCCTGCATAGTTTTTTTGATGGTTGCGTATGATGAATTTTCTTCACTTCATCAAAAAATCGTCATTTATGCTATCCTATTGAGTTATATTGCCGCCTTATTCTACTTGTTGACAAGTATGGTTTGCTCTGTGGCGGGACGGAAAACAACGACGGCTTACATCATGTCCTTTTTTCTCGTCTTTTTTTCATTATATGGTACGTATTTAATGCCAGATATAGTGGATATTTTTATCTTTAGTTATGTTAAAGTAAACACAAATTTCGCGATGTTGCTCTCACCTTATTACCTGATCAAGAATTTTCTTGTGAATCAATATGGCATGGATTCCCCTTTTTCC
The DNA here is from genome assembly GCA_964643335.1 of uncultured bacterium. Classification (GTDB taxonomy): domain Bacteria; phylum Hinthialibacterota; class Hinthialibacteria; order Hinthialibacterales; family Hinthialibacteraceae; genus CAZXSQ01. Next base: position 5,509 of record CAZXSQ010000427.1, on the reverse strand, counting down.
TTTTACGCTAACATTCAGATGGTCTGGATGGCATGTGCTTCCGGTTTATTGTATTTAATTCTGGTGAAAATGATTTCGCGGAGAAGGTGAAGTGAAATAAAGGGATTCACAGTCTAGCATTGGAGTGTAAAACCAAGAATATAAAAAGCAAAGAGTTTCTCCTAAATTTTATTAATTTAATCCTCACTATTTTCCTTTCCTTTTAGTTCTTCATCCCTTTCTTTACTGGAAACATTCCGTCCGTACAATGCTCCCAATAATTCTGCGCTTTCCTGGGGATTTATCTTCCCCTTTTCCAACAAATCCAAAATTTTCTCGCTGGCACGGGCGAATTCTTCCTTCCCTGCTGTCTGCCGGTTCACAAAATGAGAGAGCATATTGAGAAGTGGATAAACAAGCAGTCCACCAATCGTCAAGATCAGAACTTTCACAAACGTCGATATCACCGGAGGATTATGGAAATACCGCCATGCGCAAAACGCCATGCCAAAGCAGCAAACCAGATTCCCCGCACGCAACCATGATCGGATGCCGTCCATGTTTGGCATCTTTTCCTGCTCCGTTACATGATTGCCGATCCATTTCCGGTAAAGCATAATCAAATACGGAATCGCGAAAAAGACAATCATGCTACCGGGAACAAGTTTCGTAAAAATATCCATTTCCGGATAATTAATACGACCAAACAGAGAGAAATACGGATAATTGAAAATCGCGGCAATAAAAGCAATCACACAGACAATACTAACCAAGAGCGCCTTCGAAAATCGAATTCCCAGATACCGGCGGTAAAGCGGAGTCAAAATCAATAAGATGACCGGAAATATCACAATAAATAACGTGAACCAATTTAAATATAATTGAACAGAATTTGTTGTGAAAACTTGAGTTTCCATATCTATTCCTCTCCTCGTAAAAGTTTTGCGGCATCCTGTGCCGTAATATCTCCCCGCTCCAGGCGTTCCAAAATTTCAAGCCGGTCTATCGGAGATTTCCGGTTCCCTAGCAATTCATTCACCATGTCCAATTTTTTACAGACCGTGGGATATGAAATCCCCAACTCTTTTTCCACGTCACGGATGTTTCCCCGATTCCGCAAAAACACCATGACAAAATGCTGTAAATCCAGCGGCATCCGAAAAAACACCGGCGCTTCGATTTGGGTTTCGATTTGAGTTTGACATGCTGTGCATCGCATCTGGCTGACAACAAGTTCCCCATCACAAACCGGGCAACGGGAGATGAATTTCTTCGGCATGGATTTTCCGTACTCTAATTCAATTTAATCGAATCATCCAGTATTTTACATCAAAATAATTGAATAATTCAAGCTCTACATTAAAATATTTAATAAATTAATTGAATTTATTAATAAATATTTATGAAAGAAATTTTGAAGATGGAAAATCATCTACTGTTAGATTCATTAGCATTGGTGGCTGCTTCGGAACTCTCCGGTCTTCTAGAAACGGCGCATCTGCTTAGATCCCCGAAGAATGCCGAACGACTACTGACAGCATTGAACCGCGCCCTATCAAATAAACACCAACCTCAATCCCTTGAACAATTGAAATATTTGGCTCCAGGATGTTGATGGATTTTCCACGAAAAAATCATAAAGAGCTTTTACAAGAACTACAGAGGTGAGTTAATAAATACAGGCATCCAGAAGGGATAGGACTTCATCCATTATGTGTTGTGATATGTGTCCAATATACTTGGCCTTTCTGGATCGGAAATCTATCGACTTAATTTGTTCTACCATTACGAATCCAGTAACTTCCATATCATTAGGCATCTCAACATGAAACGGAAAATCACGACGAGTATTTGTAATCGGGCATACAATGCAGAGTCCAGTATGTTTATTGAAGAGATCTTTACTGACCACCAACGCTGGACGCCGGCCACGCTGTTCATGACCGGATTGGGGATCAAAAGTGATGGCTATCAGGTCGCCTTTCCGTGGAATATATCCCCCCATCACCACACTTCCTTACCCGAAGGCTCTCCCCAGTCGATCTCACTGGATTGATAATCATCCGGAATTTTATTCACCAGATCATGTAAATCATATTTACCTCGAACCTGGCGTTGTGGTGTAATGACTAAACTACCTTCCCGAACTTCAATCTCTACTTCATCGCCTACATTGATATCAACCTTGGTCAATATATCCTTCCCCAGGCGAATCCCCTGACTTTTTCCCCACTTCTGGATTTTCGTTATCATAATTTCACTCCTACGTATAGCTGATGTATATTCAACTCGCATTCCATAACTCGTACTGCGTCCCCCGCCCAAATTTTGCACAAGTATTACAGAACTCATAAGTTCACGAATATCCCGTAACGCTGTATCCTGCGAACATTTTGTCAGTTTGGCGTATTTGCTGCTGGTCAGGTTACCGGTGAAGCCTTCGGCGAGACGGTTAATTACTTTTCGTTGCCGTTGATTGATCGGGTATTGGTTGGCCCGATTCCAGATCCGATCCTTGAGTAGAACCACATCCAGGGAACTTTTCGCATCCCACTGTGTCCGGTAGGGAACAATGCTGCGTGCCAGCCGTATATTCTTTCCTCGGTTAAAGGATCACCGTAATTTTGCGTTGCATCCAGCATCATTTCGACAATTCCTTCAACATGGCAAGGCTCTCCATCCTTCCAAGGAGAAGCCCTTGGCGGTGCCGGATTTCAGCCAGTACTGCTGCTAACCGATCCATATCCCATGTGATGTTTGGCCAATTGTCTAATTCATGAATATACCGCATAATCTCCGCACCTTATGCGGAGATTATACTCTCTATTCACCGCAAAAACAATAAATCAAGGGCTGCTTCGCTTGACCTTGCCACACACTGGCTGGTTAGGCACGGTGTGGATGCGATTAACATTTTATTGGAAAGCTTGATAATACCGTACCTTGGATGCATAAAGAATATCCCAGAGTTGCAGTGTATTATCTTCAATGTTTATCAGAAGTAAATAACGGCTATCCTTTGAAAAAGGAAAAGAAAAATCATCGAAACGTTGGTTTACAAAGGTGTTGATCAAGCGGCCTGTTTTGACATCCCAAAGCTTTGTACCCATTCGGTATTCAGCATCCAGATAGCCATATGTCACTACTTTTTGTCCATCCTGAGATAGCGCTGAATTCCCTCCACCAAAAGGGCCTGTACTAAAATGTCCTTTGAATTCTTGAATGATCTCACCGGTTTCCAGATCCATCAGCATTGTGGTATCCCATAAATAACGGGTCAATAGATAATTATCATTCATAGAAAATGATCTAAAGGATACTGGATAAGTTTTGAGGATTTCGCCGGTATTCAAATCCAAAATGGTATTGCCTGCTATAAGGTTCTTTCCATCCAGAGTAAAATCCACAGAGATGCGCGGCCCCAAACTGGGTTCATCATAGAGAGAAAAGGAATTCAATCTTTCTTGGGATTGTACATCCCACAATTCTATGTAACTATCTTTACATGCGGTTACGATCATGCTTTCATCGGGTGAAAAACGAACAGAATACACAAGGTCTCTTTTTGTTTTTAACCTGGCGAGAATTCGTCCTGTGACTGTTTCCCATAAGATGGCTGTATTGTCGTCACGACAACCGGTTAATAGTTTTTCGCCATTCTGAGAAAATACAGCGGTGATAATCGGGGAAACATGGCCTTCAAATGAACGGATCAAATTTCCGGATTGGGTATCCCACAATATAAAACCTTTCTCCCCACTTGTTACAAAATTTTTGCCATCCGGTGAAAATTGCGCCCAAGTCACCCCGCCTAATTCTTCAAATGTGCGGAGTGGAGAGGTGTTTATAAGCTGAGAACAGCAAGGATAAGAAACAAGCGAGAGAAAAAGAAGTGCAAATAGTTTTTTGTAAATAGATTTTACTTTTATCATGGTCATATCACCATTTCATACACCCTGTTTTATTTAATTTGACTCTAACAGATGCCCCCCTTTTATAAATCTTTTGTGCTTTCATGGTTAAAAAATAGCACATCATAATTGAAAAAGCAAACTGTTAATGATACCTTAAAAACTCATACGTGTTGTAGAAGTAATAATTTGCTGATAAAGCCAGCAGGAGATAACCAATGAATAAGTCAACGAACAGATTGTCAACACCAATCAGCCGCCGTACCTTTATCGCCGGAGCCGCCTCGGTTGGAATAATGCATGCAATTTCCTCATATTCCCTGGATACTGTGAAATGGCCTTTGATTTTATTTTCCAAGCATTTGGGATGGATGAATTATGACGGCCTCGCTGAAACAACGGCTGATCTAGGTTTTGATGGTGTGGATTTGACAGTCCGCCCCGGCGGCCATGTGCTTCCGGAAAATGTCAAGCGCGACTTACCGAAAGCCACGAAAGCCATTCGTGATGCCGGACTGGACGTAATGATGATCACCACCCGGATTGCCGATCCGGATGAACAAACCACTCTTCCCATTCTCCAAACTGCTTCGGAATTGGGAATCCCTTATTACCGCATCGGATCTTATAGATACCATAAAGATCAAGATATATTGTCCCAACTCAATGAATGGTCGAAGAAACTCGAAAAGTTGGCAAAGATGAATGAAAAGTATCATCTGTGCGCAGGATATCATAACCACTCCGGGCATAATTATATCGGTGCGCCGATGTGGGATATTTATGAGATGCTGAAAAACATCGACCCTCAGTGGATCGGCTGTAATTACGATGCCGCCCACGCCATCGCTGAAGGTGGTTATGGCGCTTGGGAAATCAATTTCCGTCTTCTTTCAAACCGGTTTAAAGGATGTGCTGTAAAAGATAGTCTTTGGGCCAAACGCGGAGATCAGTGGCGTATGACACATCCACCTGTAGGACAAGGCATAACTCCCTGGCCGCAAATATTGGAGATGCTGAAAAAATCCGGCTTTTCAGGGCCGTTTTCAATGCATTTCGAGTATGAAATCCCCGGCGAAAAAGAAGAAAAAGAACGGAGCAACACTATCAAAAGCATTCGCCGCGACGCGCTAAACTTCCGCCGAATGCTTGATGAAGCGTTAGCCTAGGTTATTTAATGTAGGGGAGAATTTGTATCAAAACCCTGTTAGATAACGATAAGGTTACAATATAGAGAAATCCGCCAAGGCGGACACAGATTTGCCTCTACCATATGTAGGGTTAGACCTATGTGTCTAACCTACCTATGTGTCTAACCTACCTATGTGTCTAACCTGTTACTATCCCAATATCCTTTGCGGCCAATCCGTCCCAGCGGACAGCACTCCTACACATTATATGTGATTTATGAATTTGGGGACGTGGTAATACAACTGAATAAATAACTAATCCCCCATGCGGATATAATCCCAATAGCGGCAAATGTTTGTGTATGCAAATCGTATTGGAATTTAACCACAGCTAAAATTGCGGTGCTGATAACCAAACCAGCCACCACACCGATTTGATTGATTTTTTGTGAAAATACGCCGGCGCAAAAAATACCGGCTAACCCACCG
>CAZXSQ010000426.1:0-5942 GCA_964643335.1 uncultured bacterium | reverse complement strand
TTATATCCCTCGTTTAGACGTTAAATCATATTTTCCCTTTCAACAGATACCTAATCTTTTTTGATCACCTCTTCACATAAATATATTTATACCATTGTCTAAATGTTCTTGACATAAAATAGACGTAGGACTATATTATATTTTTACGTATGTCTATTTATGTTTGGAGGTGGTCATCATGATTCCCACAAGCGATGATTGCAAACCTGGCAAGATCAACTATCCAATACTTGTTGTCTATTCTCTATTTTTCCTGACCGGTGCAACTGGTTTGGTTTATCAGCTGACATGGACGCGGGATTTGACGCTTGTGTTCGGCGCCAGTCATCAGGCGGTTAGCATCGTGTTGGCTGCTTTTATGGCCGGCTTGGGATTGGGCGGTTATTGTCTGGGGAAAGGGACAAAACAGATGCGCAGTCCATTGTTTGTGTATGCAGTGCTGGAATTGCTCGTCGGGGGAATGGCGCTGGTGATGCCGTATATCATCCAAATTGTCCAACAGTTCTATATTTATTCCATTCATACAGTTGGAGATACCAACGCTTTTGTGACGGGAATGCGGATCGTATTGCTTTTTGGGATTCTTTCCATTCCCACGTTTTGCATGGGAGGGACACTGCCTGTTCTTGTCCGGTATTGTGTTCGTGAACGTAATGAATTGTCTTCAAGACTCTCGATGCTTTATGGAATCAATACCTTGGGTGGAGTGATTGGAGTTTTTCTAGGAGGTTTTTATTTACTCCCTGATTTGGGGGTGTTAGGAGCGGAAAGGGTATGCGCAGTTTTAAATATACTGGTTGGAATAATAGCATTTTACGCAAGCCGTTACCGGCAATATGATTTCATTCGTGAACCAGTTCAACCAATTGAAATACAGAAGAACCTGGAACACTCATGGATTCCCAAACAAGGATGGGACTTGCGGCTTACATTTTGGGGAACAGCCGTGTGCGGGTTTTGCGCGTTGGGGTTCGAAGTGATGTGGACACGCGGATTGACTATCGTATTGGGTTCCAGCGTGTATAGTTTAACCATTCTGTTGATGGCGTTTTTAAGCGGCATTGCATTGGGCAGCCTGGTGAATGCCTTGCCCTTATTGAAACGGATACATCCCGCTCATAAATTTGCCGGTCTCGTTACCTTTGCCGGTCTCGTAAGCCTGTGGATCACGCAGCATGTTCCCATGCTGCCCGATTGGGCAATATATTTAACCCACATGTTCCATGTCGATTTTGCTGGAATGCATCTTATAACAACGATGCTTATAGGCTATGGAATGTTCCTGCTGCCTGCGCTTTTGTTTGGAATGGCCTTTCCGGTAGCGGGTGAGGCGCGTTCTATGATTATCAGCTTGCAGGGAAAGTCTGTGGGAGATTGTGTTCTTGTAAATACCTGGGGGTGTGTGTGTGGTGCTTTAATGGCGGGTTATGTGCTCATCCCGGTTTTTGGTCTTCAACAAGGTTTGCTTTGGTTGTCTGTTGTTTTATTGGGATACGGATTTCTTCTCATCGTCATACATTTGAACCGATTCAAAAGAAATTTTGGTCTGGCTGTGATTTTTGGTCTGGTTGGATTCTGGGGACTGTCAAAAATACCAACTCTATTAGCGCCGTGGGATTTGCATGTTTTAGCAACATTTCAAAACAACGCGAAAGAGCAGTATATCAACCAGGGACAGAATGCAGCCGTTAAAAAGAGTTCTGCAGGAATCAGTTTAGTCTTTTACCAAGAAGGCAAAAGTTCCACTGTGGCCGTAAATCAGCACGGTCTAATACGTTCCCTATTGATAAACGGAAAGGTTGTCGCTTCAGATGGCCGTGAAGATATCGGGGTGGAAAAACTGCTGGGGCAGATCCCCTGCCTATTGCATCCCGATCCTAAAAACGCGCTGGTTATTGGGCTAGGTTCAGGTATCACTTTAGGAGCAGTGTCTGCACATCCCGATGTAGAAAAAGTGAGATTGGTTGAGATCGAACCGGCAGTGATCAACGCAGCCAAGGCGTTCAATCATATCAATAATCAACCTTTGCAATCACCGAAACTTTCCGTAACGATTCAAGACGGCCGGAATTATTTATTGACAACGGATGAAAAGTATGACGTGATCACCGCCGATCCTATACATCCATGGACAGCCGGATCAACGTATTTGTTTACGCGGGAATATTATTCCATTGTTAAATCGAGGCTGACAAAAAACGGAATTGCCTGTCAATGGCTGCCGATGTATGAATTGTCCAAAGAGAATGTTCAGTCGGTCATGGCAACTTTTTTAAGTGTGTTTCCCTATTGCACAGTGTGGCAAACTCATTTCGATTTGATTTTGGCCGGAAGCAAAAAACCGCTATGGATCGACTGGAAACGGATACAACACCTAATGCAAAATCCATTGATCGCACAAGATTTGGAACTGGCGGGAATAGCCGGTCCGGATGCGCTTATGGGATTGTTTGTAACTGATGAAATGGGAATGAAAAGGGCTTGTAAAGGTGCCGTTATCAATACGGATGATAATCTCTACCTAGAGTTCTCCAGCCCTAAAAATGTGAATAAGAACACTATTGCAAGCAATTTGCATTTTATAAATTCGATCAGAAATACCCCAATGCACCTTATTGATCTGGGCGGCATGTGTATATGGGGAGATGAACTCAGACGCCAATGGCGCTTTCATCAAGCGATGGAAGAAAAGCGTTTAGAATTGGAATACCGGCTTGAATCCAATAATACTGAATCCATACAAGAGATATTGGCAAGACTAGAATCGATGTTACACGGCGATCCTGAATCAATCCGGATCAGGCAACTCTATAGTGAAGCCTGTTTGCTTCTGGGAAAGCAATATGGCGGCCCAAAAAAGATTGGAGATATTTATCGCCGGTCGATCGATGTGAATCCAAAACATGCGAAAACTCATAATGAATTGGCCAACCTATTGATTCAAGAAAAGAAATTGGATGAAGCCCAGGAGCATTTAGAGAAAGCAGTACGGTTATCACCAATGTATACCGATGCATGGATCAATCTCGGTACATTACATAAGATTAAGGGAGACAGGGAAAAGGCCGAAGAAATTTACCATCATACACTCAGTATCGTGCCGCATTCATCAGCAGCGCATTACAATTTAGGCGTGCTTTCACTCAATCAAAGCCGGTTACAAAAGGCGTTGTTTCATTTCAAACAAGCTCAGTTGGAACGGAAGGATTTTGCCGAAGCCATTTTTGGAGAAGCATCCATCTTGTTCACCATTGGCGAGATGTCTCAAGCAAAACGTATGCTGGAGCGTGTAATCCATCTCCAACCGGATTATGGGGAGGCCTATCATTTATTGGGTGAATATTGGGAATACCAAGATCATGCCAAGAAGGCGAAGCATTATTACGAAATAGCGAATTCAAAGAGGAAGTAAGGACATTATAAAGTATGTTAAAAAATAATCCCAAAGGGATTAAAGAAGATAGCCAGTGGGCAACGCCCCTGGAAACGATAAACGAAAAAATTCCGCCCTGAAGGGGCCTAAGAAAAGTTTCAGATCATAAATCTTCTAAAACCCTTTCAGGGTTATGGCTGAATTCGAATTTTCCCAGGGCTGTTAGCCCTGGCTACCATCTACCATCTATTACCCCTTTGGGGTAAAAAACATATAACCGATTATCTCTTTGTAGTAAAAACATACATCCACTTCTCTTCAATCATTTATACACGTGTAAAAAATCAGTTGACATTATAAAGACTTTGGTCTACATTCTTTTTATGAAATAATTGGCGGCTTTTAATCGTATATCTAGAAAGGTGGCAATGAAAATATAAGTTCTGATCTCATGTGAACTCAAATTTGAATAGTTTCAGCGCTGCTGGATAAAATGAAGCGAAAGACACGGGAGAAAGGCAAATGACTTTACATACACTGATCGAAACATTATGCGGTTTTTCAGAGCACTGGTGGGCCGCCATATACTCCATGACCTGGCAGTCAACGGCGATTTGTCTGATCTTGCTGGCCGCCGTGTGGTTTGGACGGCGCTGGCCCTCACCTCTCCGATACGGCATTCTTTTGGTGGCATTGGCTAAATTCGCTATCCCACCGGTTATGACTTTACCGATAGACCATCTGCAATTGACCACAAATGCACCTGTCGAAAGTGCACAAGAGATTGCCCCATGGCGGATTGAAGACAAATCCAATCGAGCCATAGACGAAGAAGCTCCTGCGGCCTCTTCTTCTATTACCCAAAATAACAATTCAATTCCGAGAGAGATAACCTCGTCAGCTGTCACGAAAAATGCATCCATGCCATTACAAGGAGCACCCGGCGAAACCATCCTCGGTTACGGTACTTTGCAGGCGATGGATTGTTCATCCGGCGGGCGGTTATTGATTACTGCCGGTGGATTAGGCGTCTTCGTGTGGGATTTGGATGTCAGCCAAACTGAACCTGTTCGCTGGTGCTCGATTAACGAGGAAAAAATTGTGTCTATTGCTTTATCACCCGATGGTGAAAAAATCGCCATGGGAGGAGACGGCGGTAATTTAACCCTCTGGGATACAAACCAATGGGAAAAACTCTACACGAAAAATATACATGCGAAATGGCCAATCAATGAAGTTGAATTTTCACCTGACGGAAAATACGTGTTGACCGGGGGCGAAGAAGGCATCATCAAATTGTGGGACTCAAGTGATGGTGATTTTGTAAGGTCATACCGTGTACGCGTGAAGGATGTTTCCTCGATAGCATTCTCGCCTGACGGAAACAAGATTTTGGCTGGTTATGAACGAAGCAATGAAGCCTATCTGTGGGATGTTTGGTCCGGGGAGTTGATCCGCACTTTTCAAAGTAACGGCGGCAATGTAACGGCTGTTGCGTTCACTTCAGATGGTAATAACGTCCTTTTAGCGGCTTCAGACTTTGCGGTGTTCATGCTCGGTATTGAAGAAGAACAAACATTGGAAGATTTTATCAAAGGCGGAAATGAATTCACTGGTCATAAGCGTGAGATTTACGACATAGCTATTTCTCCGGACGGTGAAACACTGGTGTCAGGAAGCAATGACGGCACAGCCAAAGTATGGGATGTGAAAACGGGAAAAGAGAAATATTCAATCGGTACTGAATTCCGTAGAGTTATCGAAGAGCCAGGCCGTCTTGATCTATCGAGAACTGTTTTCTTCACGAAATTTATTAAAGAAGGAAAACAGATTGTGCTTGGTGATCGTAATGGTACCATCCGCATTTGGGATGTGGATCAACAAAAAGATACGAACCGCTTGAATGCCCACCTCTCAGCTATATCGGTATTTGCTATCAAAGATACTGATAAAGATATCCTATTCGGATGCACTAATGGTTCAGTAAAATTGCAGAATTTACAAACCGGTGAAATTATTCGCACCTTTGGCGAACATTATGATTATATTACTGATGTTGCCATCTCACCGAATAATAAAATGACCGCCAGTTTGGGACGGACTGGAGACATCAAATTATGGGACAAAGAATCTGGGGATTTGATTCGTGAGTACAAGAATGATGATGATTGGTTTGGCTCCATAGAGTTTTCACCGGACGGTAAATATCTTGTGGCGGGTGATACCTATGCCACGGATGAAGATTATTTAGAAATCAAATGGTTTAATGTTGAGAATGGTAAAGAAGCAAAAACTTGGAAACGGCAATTTTTAACTATTTCTAAATCTGTTAGATGGTCCATTGAAACACTATTTATACCTGACGTAAAGCATGTACTCATTCCTGTCAGGGGATTAACAAAAATTTGGGATGTACAAACTGATGAAGCGATTAAAGGTATAACCATAGGTGATGGATACAGTTCGCCGCAAGCAGTCTCTCCTGACGGGTCCAAAGTGGTTTTAAGCGGTACAGGTTTGGAGATATGGGATATCCAAGAAGGTAAATTGCTGCATACATTAGTGGACA
>CAZXSQ010000425.1:0-5946 GCA_964643335.1 uncultured bacterium | reverse complement strand
CTGCTACTACAACACCTCAGGGTGTAACTATATCAGGAAATCAGCTTTACAACATCACTCAAACAACAGGAATTTTGGTAGACGGGGCAATCAGTATTCAAGGCGGTGCTAGTGGAGGAGGTAATGGAATCGTCATTAGTAATAACACAATTTATAATATAACAGGGGCGACATTACCTAATGGAATTGTGATTCATGGAGCGGGAACTGGACAACCATCAGCAAATGTTCAGAACAGTGGAAATGTGATTCATGATGTAGGCTACGCAGGTATCCTCATCGGTGATGGGATTACAGATATAAATATTATCGAAGATGAAATATATGATAATTCTGTAGGTTTTCGTCTTTTGGGATCGGGAGATCAAGTTACAATCCAATCGAATCTAATTTATAATAACACAAATGGTGTAATCAATGACACAGATCCCACTGTAAATGCTACTTATAACTTTTGGGGAAGTACAAGTGGACCAAGTGGTAATGCACCCGGTACAGGCGATTCAATTTCAGAAAATGTAACCTATATTCCTTATTATGAAGACGCAGCCAAAACTCAATTAAACACTGCGAACCATCCCCCAACAGCAACATCTCAATCCGTTTCCGGATCAGAAGATTATAGTGTGTCTATTACTCTCACTGGTGATGATGTGGATGGAGATACAATTACTTTTGCAATTGTGTCTAATCCATCTCATGGTGTATTGACCAATTTCAATTCAAGTACAGGTAATGTGACCTATACTCCAAATTCAAATTATAATGGGTCAGATTCATTTACATTTAAAACCAATGATGGAACGGTAGATTCTTCCAGTAACGGAACGGTCAGTATAACTGTTTCCCCGGTGAATGATCCACCCAGAGCGAATTCCCAATCTGTGACCACGGATGAAAACCAATCTGTGGACATAACCTTAACCGGCAGTGATTTAGAAAGTTCTGTATCCTTTAACATTATTTCAAATCCCTCTCATGGAACAATTTCTAACTTCAGTTCAAGTTCAGGAACGTTAACTTATACTCCAAATCAATACTATAGTGGTTCGGATTCATTTACGTTTGTTGCGAGTGATGGTGCGCGAATTTCAAATGTCGCCACGGTATCTCTCACCATCAACCGAACCTCAACACCGACTCCGACTGATACACCGGTACCCCCAACCGGTACACCGGTGACTCCAACAGCAACGGCTGCACAACCAACGGATACGCCTATAGCTCCAACGGATACGCCGATACCACCAACCGATACACCAGGGCTGCCAACTGATACCCCAGGAACACCCACAAACACACCGGTGCCTCCCACGGCCACACCAATTCCACCTACGGACACACCGGTTCCCCCAACCAATACGCCGACGGCGACAGATACACTAACACCGACAGCGACCAATACACTAAAACCCACCAATACCCCACGGCCAGGTAATCATGCGCCCAGCGTCAGAATTGATCCGCAGCAGACTTTCATTGCACTGCAGGACGATACAGTAACAATGTCAGTGATTGCCGAAGACGAGGATGACGATTCTATTCAAATTTCACTATCTGAAAATGCTCCGGCTTCGTTGAGATCACAAGCGTTCTTCTCCGGAATGCTATTTGTCGATTACCGGTTGGATACGTCAACGCTGGGTGAATTTGAATTTTCGGTGTTCGGCTACGACGGGAGCGATGCAACTGAAAAGACAGTAAATTTAATGGTGGTAACTGAAATGCCATCACCGACTCCAGTACCGCCAACCGATACGCCGGTACCGCCGACCAATACGACGGTACCACCCACAGCAACACCTTTACCACCCACGGACACTCCAATACCGTCAACCGATACCCCGGTACTCCCAACCGCAACGCCAGTACCCCCAACAAATACTCCAGTACCGCCGACTGCCACCCCGGTATTGCCGACGGATACCCCGGTACCGCCAACAAACACACCAGAATTGCCGACGGATACTCCAGCACCGCCGACAGCGACAGAAACGCCCACTCCTACTCAAACAATAACGCCTGAACTCACCAGCACGCCGACTCCAACCCCCGTGCCGGCAGAGCAGCAACTGTTGCTAATTACTGATAATGCCGATACCACAGTAGATTTAAGTAATGCTGTGGATTATGACACAAAATCCAATAGAGCATTGGCGATTCAGTGGGATTTGACTCAGGCGAGCAATATCGATCTCGACGATATCAGTGATATTCATGTTCAAGTAAGTGTAGATGGAGGAGATTTTGTATATCTTGGACGGACGGGTAGTGCCACTGCTCAACTATTACCGTGGATTCCCGGTTCTCTGCTGATTCATCCTGATTTCCGCATCGGTCCGCAATTTGGGCATAAATATGAATTTCGGGCACTTGCCTTGACTGAAAGTGGCGAACCCAAATTTTATGGGCCTTACTATTCAGCCGGGCCGGTTGAACTGAAGTCCTCGATCACGGTCGAAGACAATCCGGACACAACCGAGGATTTAAGCAACGGCCAGGATTATGATTCTCAATTGAATCGTCAATTGGTGATCAGTTGGAATTTTGATACCGGTACAACGATTAATCCTTTTGATATAGCTGATTTTCATGTGTATGTCAGCGTGAATAGTGGAACGTATTCCTACCTTGGCAGAACAAATAGCGGTACTGCTACTGAATTGAATTGGGTAATGGGTGGAGATGATGCAATATTAAATCCTGCCTTCGCAGCCGGTCCGCAATTTGGGAATACTTATACTTTCCTGGTTTATGCCATAACAGCCAGCGGTACACCCATGTTTTATGGGCCGTTTGAGAATGCCGGACCCGTGGAGTATTTACCGTTAGTCACGGTAACGGATAACATTCTGTCTCTAGAAGATTTGAGCAATGGTGAGGACGAAGATGCCCCGGACAGCCGGCAGTTGGTTATTCGTTACAACTTTGAGGAACATGCTGATTTCGACTTGGAAAATGTAGCAGATTTCCATGTTTATGTTAAAGCCGGAGACGAAAACTGGGCCTTTCTGGGCCGAAACAACGACGCCACGGCTACAGAATTTATTTGGGACGACAACATGGTTCCCAACTTGTCGAATGCCGCTTTCCAGAATGGCCCTCAGTTTGGCCAATCGTATCAATTTAGAGTTTATCCAATCACTGAAAGTGGAGATCCAGTATTCTACGGCCCATTTGAATCAGCCGGCCCGGTGGAATTCCTGTCAAATCAATAATCACACTTAGTTCCCCTCCATAAGTGTGTGACCACAGCGGGGTGTTTTACCACCCCGCTTTTTTTGGAGTGCGGGCATCCCTGCCCGCGCACATGAGCGGCTAAGTCAACAATATAATCAAAAAAGGCGGACAAGATGTCTGCCCCCCATGGTAATTGCTACTCCTTCACGGACGGCTTGTTCGGCAGTAAACTTGTTGTTTTGAATGCTCCGATAGCGGGAGAAATTGCAATGGTTCTTCGTGTGGGATTAATTGGCTTTGGCACCGTCGGAAAAGGGGCTGTCAAAACCCTTTTTGAAAACTGTGAACTCATCAGTCAGCGTTCGGAGACGGAGATCAAACTGACTGGCATCGCCGATCTGGATTGGCAAACCGACCGGGGGATCGATGTCTCTGCAATCAAGTGTACAACCGATGCGTGGGAATTGCTGCGTGATCCCGATATCGATGTGATCATCGAATTGGTGGGAGGTACCACTGTCGCGAAAAATTTCGTCAAAGGCGCACTCGAAAATGGAAAAGACGTGGTCACTGCCAACAAAGCCCTGCTGGCGGACAGTGGGAGTGAACTGTTTAAACTTGCCAGCGAACAAAAACGTAAAATCCACTTTGAAGGATCGGTTGGTGGCGGAATTCCCTTAATCCAATCACTGTATGGTGGGCTGGCTTCGGCTAAGATATCTGAAATTCATGCCATTATCAATGGAACCAGCAATTACATCCTCACCGC
This sequence comes from uncultured bacterium, assembly GCA_964643335.1. GTDB lineage: Bacteria > Hinthialibacterota > Hinthialibacteria > Hinthialibacterales > Hinthialibacteraceae > CAZXSQ01. The sequence goes on along the minus strand of CAZXSQ010000425.1, from coordinate 1,997 downwards.
CATGGACGAGCAAGGCCGTTCATTTGACGATGTGCTGAAAGAAGCGCAGGAACTGGGTTTTGCCGAACTGGATCCAACCTATGATGTGGATGGCATCGATGCTGCACATAAAATAACAATATTGGCCTCGATCTGTTTTGGTACGGCGGTCAAACTTGATGAGGTGTATACTCAGGGGATACGGGATATAACCATCGAAGACATCCATTTCGGTAAGCGATTGGGGTACCGGTTGAAATTGTTGGCCATCGCCAAGGATTTGGGAGATGAAATCGATGTGCGCGTGCATCCCACATTTATAAAGGAATCTCAACTGCTGGCATCGGTGAGCGGTGTATTCAACGCTGTCAATACGTATGCCGAAGGGTTGGGATCAACCATATTATATGGACGGGGCGCTGGAGATTTACCTACCGGTCACGCCGTAATCAGCGATTTGATGCAATGCGCATTGGATAAGGCTTGCCCAAGACCTATTGTATACAATAATTTCTTTGTGCCGAATAAAAAAATGCGCCCGATGAGCGAAGTGGTGGCGGAATATTATTTACGTTTTATTGTTCAGGACAAGCCGGGCGTGTTATCGAAAATCGCCGGAATCCTGGGCGAACACCATATCAGTATACTGTCAGTCTTGCAGACGGAAGCAAGCCGGGAAAACATCTGCCCGATTGTCATCATGACTCATGAGGCTCGTGAAGGCAATGTCTTACACGCCCTTGAGCATATTTCAGATTTGAATGTGGTGATGGCCGCCCCGAAATTAATCCGGATAGAACAGATGGATTCGCGCAAGGAATGAATGTGCAGACAAGTTGTCCTCCATATTATGCAGACAAGATGTCCGCACCACAATTTTTGAAATACCAAGGCTCTAGAAATAGATAGAACGAATGACAAGAAGGAGAAAGCCCATCTCATGAAATATATCATTGCCATTCCGGATGGCGCTTCCGATATTTTCAGTGCTTATCCTGAAGGGAATACACCCCTAAAGCAGGCCGATACGCCTACCATGGATGAACTCGCCAACAAGGGCGAGGTGGGGTGGGCGAGGACGGTGCCGGATTCTTGTCATCCGGGGAGCGATGTGGCGTGTCTGTCCATATTTGGATTCGATCCGGAATCAGTGTATACCGGACGTGCGCCATTGGAAGCGGCGAGTATGGGCATTCAGTTGGGAGACAGGGTGGCTTTCCGCTGCAATCTGGTGACCATCGCTGATGGTACGATGAAAGAATTTACGGCGGGGCATATCACCACAGAAGAGGCCGCGCAACTCATCCAGGCGCTGAATGAGCAATTTTCCGGAGAAAACATTCAATTTCATACAGGAGTGCAGTATAGGCATCTGTTGGTTACGCCTCCTGATTACGGGAAGGTTGAATGCACTCCGCCGCATGATATTCTGGATCAGCCAATCAAGGATCATGAGCCTGTAGGAGAATCCAAAGAAAAAGTTGTATCATTGATGGAGCGTTCCCGGGAAATTCTGGCGAATCATCCGGTCAACCCAAAACGGTACGCAGCCGGAAAACCCAAAGCGACCCAGATTTGGTTATGGGGTCATGGTACCGCCCCCCAGTTAAAAGGTCACCGTGAACGTTATGGGAAGGAAGGGGCCGTGATTTCCGCCGTTGATCTCATCAAGGGCATCGGCACACTGGCAGGATTGGAAGTTATCGAGGTTGAGGGAGCAACCGGGCTGCCGGATACGAATTATGAAGGAAAAGCGGATGCGGCTTTGTCGGCGCTGGAATCAAAAGATTATGTGTTCATTCATGTGGAAAGCACGGATGAGATGGGGCATAAAGGCGACGAAGCCATGAAGACTCAGGCGATACGGGATTTCGACCAGCGTATGCTCGCACGAGTGGTGAAAGGGCTTCGAGAAAAAGGAACGGAATATCGCATTCTTGTGATGCCCGATCATCCGACGCCCATTTCTTTGCGTACCCATACGAAAGACCCGGTACCGTTTTTAATTTATGACAGCC
>CAZXSQ010000424.1:0-5950 GCA_964643335.1 uncultured bacterium | reverse complement strand
ATGGATCTGCGTAAACGCAGAGTGGTTGATAAATACATGCCCGAATTGGCCTCCTACATGGAAGAGCACTATACCCCTTTTGAAGAGATCATCGATGATATACCTTATGACAACTGGTTTTGGTATGATATCAGAACATCATTTATGATTCTCAATGAGAAAACCGATGCAGTCAAACATAGATTCCAAGAAAGTCAAAAACAATCTGAATAAATGGTGGAGTCGAAATCACATAGAGATTATTATGGAATTTTAATATGACAACACTGCCATATTTTTTAATTAAAAAGATAAATGGAGTATCATCGTGACTTTTGATATCGATTTGAATAAGTATAAAGTCGTAGACTTATCCAAATTGGTTATACCCAATCAATCGGAGCCGGATGATCGTCCTTTTTTTGTGCAAGAAAGCCACTTGCCGGATGGCACCTACAAATTCGATATCATCAAAACTCATACTCATGTTGGAACTCATGTCGAATCTCCTTGGCATTTTTATCATGAAGGAAAAACCATTACCGATTTCCCTATTGAACATTTCATGGGAAAAACGTTGCTTTTCAAAGCCGTTCTTGATAACCAACATACTGCTGTTTCTCTAGATCTTATGAAAGAGCAGATTGAACAATATCGAGGAAAGTTTGAAATTCTTCTCATCCGCAACAACTCCAGCAACCAGATTCGATTTAACATGGAGACGGTTCCCTACATCCGTGATCTAAAAATTAAAATGCTCATCTTCGAAGCCGGAATCGAGTTTGGAAACGGAATCGAGGATGGACGGAAATTTCATGATATATTAATGAGCAACGATATCTGTTTGGTGGAGTTTCCAGAACAATGCAAGGAATTGGATCAAGACCTGTTCTACCTTTTTGCCGTACCGGTAAGGATTCAAGGCTTGGATTCAGCCATGTGCCGGCTTTTTGCTGTTGTGGAGAAATAACACCCACCTAAATAAATCAGTTCGGTTTAGTCGCTTGAATAATCAGGGAACCGGAAATTTCACGGATTAATGGTATTTTTTCCATCCAAAGTCCAATCCTATTAATTAAGGGGGTTAAGGGTTTGGGGATAGCCGGATGCAGGAAATCATAAGGGGTCACTTTTACATTTTGAAAACCAACCTTCAGCAATTGTTTAGCGATACGCCACCGGAAGAAAGCCGTTTCATCTTCAGAATTTTGTAGAAGTTTTCCTACAAAGCGAACATTTTTTTCAATAGCAACTTGGGGATTCACCATATTCGGTTCAGAGAACCAAATTACTCCTCCCGGTTTCAAAACACGAAAGCTTTCCTTTAGAGCTTGCTCTACATCGAGATGATGAATAACAGACGCAGCAACCATCACATCAGCGCTGTCAGATTCTATTGGAAGTTGATAAGCGTTGGCTACCTGAAAGTCGGCTCCCAAATATGGCTTGAATCGTTTTATCGCTTCGTGAACACAAGATGGAGAGACATCCAATCCGATTAAACGCATATCAGGTTTCATTTCCAATAAGTAGCGGGTTAGAGCTCCTGTCCCACAACCAAGTTCTAAAACAAGTGGATTATAAAGATGCTCTATGGCTTTAAGGATGAGTTGTGCACGCCGGGCTTTACGCAATCTCCCGGCATAGGTAGTGCTTCCCCACCAGATTTCACCGGTTTGGTCAGCCAATTTGTCAAAATGCTCTTGTTCACGAAGTATCCTTTGGTTATTCATCTTTTCCATTGTTTTCTATGTTAAGCATACCTGTTTGAATATAATCAATCGACAAATGCACACAGTACCGGTCATCCATCCAGGCAGGATTAAGTACTTCGTTTCGTTTTAAACCTTCCATATGCCTGGAAAGTAAATCCCATTCTTCAAAGACAGCGAAGCCGAAGGGGTATAGATATTGAGTTTTTCGGCTTGAGGTTGAATAGTCATAAGTTCCATTGCCTTCGATTTTATTATCAAGGAATCGAAAAGCGCGATGAGCGGCGTTTTTCACATCCTCTGATTGAGTTAATCTATAATAACGCGCCAGATAGGATAATGTGATGGTCAAATAGCCGATATCGGCTCCTCCATACTCTTCAAAATATCCTTCAGGTGATTGAAGATCAAGAACCTGTTTCATCTTTTGTTCTGCGTTTTTTATCCATTGATCTTCCTGAAGAAGTTGTCCACTCATCAGTAATGCAACAGCAGCTCCCGTCATTTGGTTTAATACTAGCACATTATCACGGGCAGATAACCACCTGCATGCTTTATGGATAGATTCAGCAGGGGGTGGACAAGATAAAAGCAAACAAGATTCTGCCACCGCCGCCAACGAAAATGAGGTGGCACAAAAGGATCGCTCATAAGGCCAATATTCATCAACGCTGCCGTCATGATGTTGTAGTTGTGACCAATAATTCAGAGCGGCAATAGCCCACTCTTGCACTAAAGGATGATGATAAAATCGATTGTCAGAATCATTGTATACATATAGACAAGATAGAAACAAGCAGGCTTCTTGAAACCTGATGTTTACAAAATCTGTTTGCCGGTAATGCCAATAGTATCGGTCGAAACAACCGTAAGCCGGTGATTGTTTATCACGATCACCGAATCCAAGTATACGATAGGCCTGAGAGAGCGCGGCTTTCCCATAAATGGATGTATCTTCAATATTTGTATTGTTTGGTTTGTCCTTAGAAATCATACGTAAACGGCAATTCTATTTATTTTTTAGGTGATCTTAACCATAAAAACAGTATAGTAAAGTCCAATTCTTTCCAAGCCTGTCATTCTGCTTGTATCTGAGGCCGGTACAGAAAATACCAATACAGCCAGCGAATCAGCATGTTGTGCATGTTAAGCAACTGCTTTCTCAAGATATGCCGGCTCTCATAAGTGCGAATAATGGCTTTGACTTTTCCATGAGGGAAAGTGTGATCATGAATCATTTTGGTATATCGTGATTTTTCATATCCGGTGAAACGAATATACGATTCCATATCAAGCGCATAAAACCAATCACGAAATATCCGCTGTTCTTCCAGCATATTTTTGCCCTGTTTTCCCAAGCTGAAAATATCCTCTTTTGGAATCCCGGCTTCTTTTAGTTTATTGATGATGAAATGATAGGGGAAAACTGGTTCTTCCATATCTTGATATTCTTCAGGAATCGTCTGGGTAACAAGAACATTTTCGGCATAACCTCTCCGATAAAGATCGATGACGGTATCAAAGCCGCTGCCGGTACCTCCGAGCAAAATGACATCCGCCGGTTCGAGTGGAGACTCGTAAAACAAGAAGAAATGTACCATCCAGGGCAGTGTTACAAAACCAAAGAACGCCATCCCGCCAAACAATAACGCTACAGCCAATAAAAGGATTTTGATTCTTGATGTGATACTTGTTCTTCGGGTGTTATAACCAGGTTCAGGTTTCTGATCCGCCATATTAATCATACCAACGATTCTTTCCCCATATTATTTGATAAAGCTGATCATCAAAAAAATTTTGCCGCATAACTCACTTTTTTCAGACTCTGGAGCATTGTTTTTCGTATTATATCTAATGAAGCCAAAAAAATCGAGAATGAAGAATGCTGCTGACCGACGAACAATTGATGCATGACATCTGCCAAGGTTCGCTGCCGGCTTTTGAACTGTTGATTCAACGCTGGGATAAGCGAATGCTGAATTATTTCTCCCGTTGTATCGGGAATCGCGTAGAGGCGGAAGATCTGCGGCAGGAACTCTTTTTAAAGATTTACCAAAACCGCAGAACGTTTAATCCAAAGAAACAATTTAAATCATGGATTTACAGAATTGGCACCAACTTAATCATCGATAAATTCGCAAGAAAGAAAACACCCACAATGGAACCGATTGAAGAAAATAATCAACACCTGTTAAGCCTTTCAAGTGAACAAAATTCATGTGAAAAGGCATCCATGAATGAAATCAATGAGAGACTCAATCAGGTACTCAAAACGGTTCCCCATGAAGAACGCATCGTTTTAATCATGAAGCATTTTGAAGATTTGACGTTCAATGAGATTTCCAATGTGCTGCAAATACCGGAAAGTACCATCAAAACCCGTTTATACCGGGGATTAAGCATACTGCGCGATAAGTTGAAACCACTGGGGATAATTGACATGGATTGTATTCAAGTCAGCTAAGTATGGAGAAAAATAATGGATCGTGAAAAATTCATCGAACTAACCGTTTCAATGTTATATGGAGAAATAACTGAAGCAGACCGGCAACAGTTGAACGAATGGCTGGAGAATCATCCAGACCAGCAAAAAGAAGTTGAAGAACTTTCAAAAGTCCATCATCTGTTGAATGGATTGAAAGAAGAAGAAATTTCAACAATAGAAACCCCCGTGCATCTGCCTGTTGTGTCATCCAAAACAAATGCATCTACCCGATGGAAACGTTGGGTTGCTGCTGCAGCGGTATTTGTAATTTTCTTAGGTGTCATCGCCACCCAAGGATTTGTGATTCAATTCGGCGAGGTACGGATGGTATTTGGATCGGTTCCCTCTCTAAAAAACGATCAGGAAATTCGCAATGAAATCATGGAAAGCTATTTACCGGTGATGGAGAAACTGGTTCAGACCGTGGAACAAGTTAAAACATCGGGTGAACTCACCGCAGAACGGCTGGATTCTCTTGAACGGTCTATGCAGATGCTGGCTTTGTATTACAAAACCGAAAGAAAACAGAATAACCAAAAGATAGAGCGATATATGATCGGCCTGGCACGCGAGGTGGATAAACGGTTGAACCATATCTATGCAGTTGCCAGTAATTCACCTGAAAGGCATGACAATAAAACAGTAAACAACGATGGCTAAATAAACTCTTTACCAAATATTGAAGTAAAAGGAGAAAAACGATGATCAGAAAATACTACCTTAGTATTATCTTAATCGCATTGGTATTGTCTCTCATTTGGGGTACAACTCTTGCTGCAAAGGAATCGGTGCCGGGTTTGGAAAATGTACTTTCTTCAGATACCGGATTGAGTGGGAATATTTCAGCGGATACGAGTGCTTCAAGGAGACATGCGATAAATTACATAATCCAAAGAGGAGATACATTGAAAGAAATAGCAAATAGGTTCAACACCTCTGTAGACCAATTGAAACAGTTAAATGGATTAAAGTCCAATGGAATCAGTCCCGGTAAAATAATACAGATTGTGGTAGCACCACCAAGTGAAAGAGAAGACCCATCAGAAAAAATTTCATTACGTGAAACCAAATTATCCATCATCATCATGTGTAGAGTGGTTGACAGCCTTTTATTGGAAAGGCTGGGGCCGGAGTCTATCCATATGGTCAATGAATTCATGGGTCAAAGAGGTGGATGCAAGGGGTATTGGATACCGCAAACGGGAATACTTTTTAATATAGCTACGAACTTAACACTTATTCCTCAATCGCAAAAAAAAGAGAAAGAAGAGAAACAAGATTTATGGGAGAAGTATGAGGAGCAACTGCATCACCCATCTGGTTCACCTGGAACTCCATTCCATCACTATCAAAAAAATGAGCATAACCGGGAAGTTGAAATGAATATAAGGAATGTTCGCATACTAGAACATACCATTCTTGAAGTCCTCGCTAAATACGGCCATCGCTTGAAAGGCGTCGATGAAGATCAAAAGGTCATTTTCTTAATCACAGGAATTAAAGAAACTCATGCACCAGGTATGTACGGAATGATAGGTATGGGCATGGGTGGGGATGGTATGGGTGGAATGAGCAGTATGAATGAAGAGATGATGGAAGGCAGGGGGGATTATTTCGGTGGTATGGGCATGTACGGTAACAATGTTCCCGGTTCGGCCATGATCATCCAAATTGAATATAAGGATTTACCGAAGGCAGAAGGGGAGATTGAGGACATTGAAGATAAGGTTCAAATCACTACGTATTAAACCTATGTCAGGAGGTTAGACACATA
>CAZXSQ010000423.1:3694-5955 GCA_964643335.1 uncultured bacterium | reverse complement strand
CGCAGCAGCCGAGGCGCCTAAGAAACTTCGCCGTGATATGTGATTTCTATTTTTTGAATGAGTGTGATCGTTATGCATTAGACTTATCCTTTCACGATGTTATTGCTTCTATTTAAGCAGAAATGTTTAGAAAAATCAAAAAAAGGGAATGTAATGAATTGTGGGGGGTAAAAGCAACCTTGTAGGGGCGGTTGGCGAACCGCCCCTACAAGGTTGCACATTATTCAGATTTCTTACGTATCATCGCAACCCAATACCCATCACCGGGAGTTTCCAAATCAATCTTAATCTTTCCGGAGACCGATTCAGTCTTATCCCATTTACACTTCGATATATCGAGCCAGCGGATTTGCCATTTACCTTCGTTCGATAATTCCAAAGTAACATCCCCGCCATCAGTGAAGTAGACTGCATATTGTTCACCGGGGATATAGGTTAAATAGGCTTCATCTTCGCCACGATTGGATAAGAGTTTATGCTCTTCATCCGGTTGGGCGGCGAATATGTTGATCTCATCCAGGAACATCCGGGCGCTGTGTAGTTGTGTTTGTGCTTTTTCACTAAAACCAATTCCTGATGTTGGCCGGTGAAATCGGGCTGATGCGGCGTTTGCAAAAATGAGCCGCCAGAATTTTTCAACCGCATCTCGGTCATTACCGCCATGTCTTCCCTTATCCGCCCCGTAAATTTTTACACTGTTGATGGGGCGGGGTTGGCCGCTTATGTAATTGCGTACCCAAATAAAATTTTGCCAGTGCGTTTCATTTCTCTGATGATTGTTTTGTGAAACATCGAGAAAATCATACCGCTCGGGGTGGTCAAACGTGCGGCGGTGTTCTTTATCCCGCAAATTCCAGTCGTCCCACATTTCTGTGATATTGACGATTTTATTTTCCTTCTGTGCACGCTGGCGAATAAACTCCGCCCAATACGCCGACCAGGCTTCTTCGCCAGACGTTTCGTTGTCAATGCAGTACAACACGTTGGGATATTGCAGTGCATGATCCAAAAGTTTATTCACGAATTTTTGTTGATACGGCAAAACGATCTTGTTGTTACGCTGTTTAGGTGTGGTAAAAAAGAAGGGCTGCACATTGGCGCCGGGATGCTTTGGGTATTCTTCCTGAAATCCGGATTCTTCATAGGTGTAATTGATATTGTTTTTGGGATTGTATGGATGCGGCCCCCAATTATCACGCGAGTAATCAAAGCGGTCCCACACTTCGATTTGAACAATGATGTCCAATTCAGAAGTCCTGCGCAGCATGTTCTCGAAACGCTGCCAGTACTCTTTGTTCCACTGATCCAAGTCATATTTTCCATTATCAAGTTTTTTAAAGGGATAGACCTCGAAACCTTTGTTCTTTCTATCGCTCATGGTGTTTCGGATATAGTTTCCGCCCGCGTTGGCGATTTCCTGCAAATGATCTTTTAGTTCGGGCAGTTGGAAGAGATTATCGTCTTTGGAACCGCCCAGCAGCATCACCGGTTTGCCTTCATATTGCCAATAGTACGGATTCTTTGCATACGGTTGGATTCTATTATCAGTCTCTTTTGCAGAAATCATGTTCACGAAAACAAATCCTGTTCCTATGAGTAGTGCAATACATATTAAACGAAAATTTTTCATTCTTACCTCCTGAGGTTTGTTTATGCTTTGTACATTAATAATAGGTTCAATTATGAGTAAATAAAATAGGCGGTGGCCTGGCAATCTGTGTCGCACGTCACACGAATCCACTCGGCGGAAAAGCCCGTAGGAAAGGTATGGAAGGTGTATCCATTTGATGGAACTTCGATTTCATTGTATGTATCCCAGGTACCGTTTCCTAGAAAATCGATTTCGATTTTGAAGCAGACGGTTTTCGATGATTTGTGCTTTAAATGCAAAACTTTATGATCAAAGCCGCGCAGTAAAAACGGATCGGAAGGTTCACCCGCTTTAACACGTGTGTCACGCCATACACCACCAGTTCCTGTAGGTTTACCGAAGTTCCACAAGTCATCCGTTTTCCCAAACCAAAGTCCGGCCTGCGGCTGACCCGCTACAAGATTGCGTTGATTTTCACCAAATCGCATGGGTGTGGATTGATTGCCGCCAAGCACCAGCATCCCGCGCCAACTGCAGAAATCCGGTACCACACGCAAGTGGGTGGAGATCGGGCGAATACCCCAGAGTTTGCCTTCATAAGCATGGTACGGAAGTTCATAAAACATGCCGTGGCAATCCATCAACCCGCGTTCGGTTTCCACTTCACGAA
>CAZXSQ010000423.1:0-3684 GCA_964643335.1 uncultured bacterium | reverse complement strand
TGCGCATCCATTCGGTGGTGCTGGTTTGATCATAGGTGTGGCTGGCTTTGGGTAAGCGATAGGTAGACCACTGGTTTCGCAAATGAACTTTTAAGATCACGGAGGTGTTGTCCCATCCGGTAGCAATGAGCGCATTGCCGAATGATTTTGAACACCACACTTCGGTATAAGGATTTTTGTCAATAACTTTCCACTCGCCCTTGCCGTCCCATTCACCCAACCGGCCTGCTTGCCATGATCCTTTATAATCACGCTCATCATACGTGTTATTGGCCACGACCACTCGTCCATGAGCTGTGAAACCACCTTTGAAATGAGGTTTGGCATCATCGGGAACATTCAGTTCATCAAGCAATTGAAACAATTGCTTCGTTTCCAGCGTGTGGATATTGACCTCGAACAACTCTCCTTCCATGGCTAAAAAGTAGACTTTGTTTTCCGGATCGGTCAGGTGTTCCATCGTGGCAGTTAAACGGTGGTTGATTAAAGGTTCGATGGTTCTTACATTGCCATCCACATCGATAACATGCGGCCCGATAATTAGTTGATTGCTTCGGCTGTGAATCATGCGGTTGGCATAAGTGCCGACCACACTTTCGGGATGCTTAGTTAATTTCAAATTCTCATCGATGGAGAACAACCCTGTACCCGCCCCGGTTCCTTTCATGTGGGCCACGTAAGTGACAATCCATAAACGATTGGCCCAGGGAACCAACGCACCGGTTCCCGCTTCTGTTCGAGGTGTGTGCTCCGCCATCAGCGCCAGATGTGGAAATACGCCGCTCACCTGAACCGGTGCAACAGGCTCTTGTGCATGGATCACCAAGGCGAAGAACGAAATGAAAAGGATAAAAGCGCATACCATCCAATGAAATCGAAGTTGATGCATATTTAACTCTCCTGACTTTGTGAAACGATGATAATGTATAAGATACGTTGAACCATTATCTTTGCAAAAATAGGGCAGCATTAGCAAGGGGAGTGAGAATAATTCGAACTAAGTTCAAACAATATATGGGAGTCTATACTGGATTTTGCTTTCAAAACTGAACAAAAAATCTATTTGTGATATAATGTAGCTCGCCGTGTCATTTGGTTCGAGAGTGTTGACGAGGCCATTGCCGATCCGGCTCGCTTTACCGCTTACGCGATGACCTATGGTACTCATGAGGACATGAAAGTTCTGCGAAAATATCTGGACGATGACGATTTGCGTGAAGCGCTCGATCACGCTCCACCTGGTATATTTGATGGCCGGTCATGGGCGTATTGGAGTTCAGAGTGTGCTCTTCCGATCTAAATTAGACCGCTATCCGGCACCACCGATGCCAGAGCGTTCATTCCACTCCGATTCTAAATCCTGAAATGGAATCTGAGCAAAAGAAATTTCTTGTTAAACTTGAGTTTTTAATATAACTTCTTCATAAGGTATAAACTATGAAGAAACTGTTTTCATTTCTTTTGTTATTCTCTTGTGTGGTTCCCACCTTCGGTGATGGGGGAGTATTGAATTTTAATACTTCCGATAGAGAATCAAAATTCTACTTGTGGCGTATAGATTATATTTGTGAAACAAAACACAAAGCAGAAATACAGCTGGACCAAGGAGAAGTAGAATGTTTGGTTTTTATCATCGATAAGAAGTTACCTGTACAAATTTTTTTTACTTTGAATTGGCCGCTGGAATCGGTGGGGACGGGATATTATCACTGGACATGAAAAGAGTGAATGGATATTGAGGTAAGCCACATACCTGTCAGTGGAGAATAATTTCTTAAGCGAAGTATAAAGTTATTTTATATTCTGATAAAGGAATCGACTTCATCCATTGAATCTGATTGCATCAAGATATCCTCAAACTTTTCAAGGGAATAAATATTGTTCACACGTTCACACAGTGGTAGTCCATCTGCACCAAATTTCAATTTCAAGGCTAGCTGAATGGAATGAGACATTTGATTTTTGTTGAACCATTTATAATATGCAATTAAATAAGATGTACGAATGACAAATAGGGAGAGAAAATGCTTGTGATTTCAAAAAGAATTGTCTTCATATTATTTGTGTGTGTTATTTCTTTAGTTGGATTCGCTGAAGTGAAAAAAATACCCAATATCCAAGTTGGAACATTTGGACAAGAAATGAGCAGAACCTTTAGTCAGGATGATGGTTTACCTGATAACAAAGTTCTTTCCATTGCGTTGGATGAGGATGGGCTTGTATACGCCGGAACGGCCAAAGGTCTCGTTGTAAAAAAAGGAGAAACATGGGTAACGGTGGATGACACCCCCCAATTTTCCGTATTGGCAATGGCTGCTCAGGGATCAAGAATTTTCGCGGCTTTCGAGGATGGTTTATACATTGTTGGAGATACCACTCGGAAAATCGCAGGTGCTTTGTCTGCCACAATTCATGATCTGGCAGTATACGAAGATACTCTCTTTATAGCCACAGATAAAGGATTGTATCAACTCCACAGTTTACGTATAAATCAGGATAAAGAACTGGCTTCTCTTCTTGGTGACAATCAAACTATATTTTCAATCGATTGCGACTCACAGGGGAAACTAGCCGTTGGAGCAGAAACCGGTTTATTTCTTAAAGAAAGAAGAGGAAATTGGAAGCGTCTGTTTCCACACAGCGGAGACCGCAGCTGGGCGCCACGCCAGGTTCAATGTGCTGGTTTCGATCAACAAGACAGGCTTTGGTTTGCCAGCCCTCAAGGTGTTGGTTGTTGGGACAATAAATGGAAATTATATACCGGGCAGGAAGGGCTTCCATACAACGAATTCACCAGTATGGCATTGGGTGAAGAAGGTGTCGTCTGGTTTGGCACAACGATGGGAGCGATTCGTTTTGACGGTGAACATTGGGACTACCGGCAGGGAAAACGCTGGCTGCCTGATGATCATGTGAATGATATAGCCGTTGATTCAAAAGGGAATGCATGGATTGCCACACCCAATGGTGTCGGATTAATCGAACGGCGGCCTATGACCTTGTCCGAAAAAGCGGAATTTTATGAAGACGAAATTGAGAAATATATTAAGCGGACGAAGTATGGTTATTTATCCGCAGTACGCCTGGCTCAACCAGGAGACAAAAGCCAGATTTTTTATACTGACAGCGATAACGACGGCTTGTGGACCAGCATGTATGGTACCGGTGAGTGTTTTGCCTATGCCGCTACGAAAAATCCCCAATTCAAACAGCGGGCCAAAAAGGTTTTTGAGGTACTGCGGTTTCTGAGTGAAGTGACGCAAGGCGGGGAAGTGGAACAACAACCTGGATTTGTCGCTCGAACCGTCGTACCAACCAGCGAACCAAATCCAAATGAACGGTCCGGTTATACGATTGAAGGTATGAAGCAAAGTAAAGAGAGAGATTCCCGCTGGAAGGTTTATTACCCCCGCTGGCCACTGAGTAAAAGCGGTGATTATTGGTATAAAACCGATACCAGTTCAGACGAGCTGGACGGACATTATTTTTTCTATGCCCAATATTATGACCTGGTTGCGGAAAGTGAAGAAGAAAAAGAGCGTGTGCGTGAGGTGGTTCGAGCGATCACTGATCATCTTGTGCGCAACGATTTCTCACTGATCGATCACGATAAAAAACCGACACGCTGGGCGGTTTTCGGTCCAGAGGCCTTGAACCGCGATCCATTATGGTATCCCGAACGGG
>CAZXSQ010000422.1:3933-5968 GCA_964643335.1 uncultured bacterium | reverse complement strand
CCGTACAAATAACAACTCCAAACAGAGAGTTTAGGTTGCGGAATATCAAACCCTCGCGGGAATTGTCTTCGTAAAATTGTCTTGATTTTTCATCCCAGGCTATATTGGTGATGGTAAGCGTTCTTAAATAAGGGACATTGTCTTCGTCGTATAAAATCTCGCCAATGAGACCATATTCACTGCTTGTGGTTTTCAATAAGTTGGCGAGCATATCCTCAAAGATACTTCGAGGATTTTCCGAGGCGACAAAGCGGGAAGTGGCCTGGTGCAGGACACTTAAAATGTTTCGTTGTTTTTTCTGGATAAGTTCCGATTGTTTTCTTTCACCGATATCACGGACTAGAAGTACAAAATGCCGCTTGTTATGAAGCTGCATTTCACTGATGGCGAATTCAAGTGGAATGTAGGTACCATTTTTTTGGTTGCCGCTTATTTCTCCTCCGATACCTAAGACAAGCGAATCACTTAAAAAGAGATAATTTGTTATAACACTTTCGTGATTTTCTTTGTCCAATTCGGGCATTAAAATTTTCACTTCTCGGCCTATCATTTCTGCCGCTGTATAATCGAAAATTCTTTCTGCTGCGGGATTGAAGGTTTCTATAAGGCAATTTTCATCAATGGTAATTATGCCGTCCAATGTATTGTTCAAAATAGCCCGAAGACGTGACTCTTCATCTTTCAATTTGGCTTCGGTTTTTATTCGTTCGGTGACATCACTGGCCACTCCTAAAAAACCGATAAGAGAGCCTTCATGATCCCGCATGGCTGTAATGGCTAAATTTACAATAAGATGGGAGCCGTCTTTACGAACATAAGTCCATTCCCGTTCTTCATAACTTCCCCGTCGGGCATGTTCGACAAAAACATCAAATCCCTCAACTGGATAGCCAAATAATTCAGTTAATTTCTTACCCTGTTCAATGACTTCTGAATGGAGATGAAATATTTCAAGGGTCTCTTCACCGACTATTTCCTCTGCGGAGTAATCCAGCATTCTTTGGGCGCCGGAATTAAAGAACGTGATCAAGCCTTGGGTATCTGTGGCGATAATGGAAACCTGAGTGGCGGAATCTAAAACACCCTTAAACCTTGCATTGGCGAGAAGAAGTTGTTCTTCAATTTGTCTTCGCTCGGTGATATTTTCAACAAGCATGATGATTCCACCGATTTCGCCGCTGGATTTTTTCCAAGGTTGGATTTCCCATCTCAGCCAATCTATGTTCCCGTCATTTCTTACAAACTTATCCTCATCACATTTCTCGATATGACCTTGGAGGCACCTTTGATGAATTTGTTTCCACTTTTCAGGGATTTCTGTGAAGACTTCGTAATGAGAACGTCCGGTAATATCTTTGTCATTCAGCCTGAAATCGCTCAACCATCGATTATTGTAAACAAGATATTTCATATTGCTATCGAGCATCGCGATTGGGGCGGGGACATTATAGACAAACTGGCGGAATAAATTATCGGAATGTTGCCGCTCTCTGATCTGGATATTCAGTTCATCTGTGGTTTGTTCCAGCTGCTGGGTACGTTCTTGTAGTTTTATTTGGGATTGTTCCAATTGATGAACGACATTCAGGAACTGGCTGTAGGAACGCAATCGAGTAACAAAGATAAGCGCTGATAATATGGTCGCAGCCAGCTGCATGAAAGCAAAATGAACCCACTCAGGAGAAGGCCCTGCCTTAAAAAGAACGATCAACCATCCTGCCCAAGCAAGGCCAATTACACCAAAACACCAATTGCATGACAAAAAGAAACAACCGACACCGATGATAAGTAAGGCTACATTGGTGGTTTGAATGGGGTTCAATGTCAAAAAAAGATGCAATAGGCCGTTCAATAGTACTACACAGGCCATGGCCGCACCAATCGGATGCGCCCATCCCGGTGGACAAATCCAGCGTCCAAGTAAAAAAAACAGGATAAAAATAATAAAGGTAACTTTTGAGAATTCACTCTGTAACATATTTTTATTTTAATCTAAAATAACGATTTTGTCCATAAGATTTGAATCATCTCAAAG
>CAZXSQ010000422.1:0-3923 GCA_964643335.1 uncultured bacterium | reverse complement strand
GGATAAAAAAAACGAAAGAAGAAACAAATGCTGCCAGCGTTAAAGGCAGAACAACCGATCCAGAAAGAATAAGAAGATGACCGGTTGTAAAAAGGAGATAGAGAATTCCTAAACCAAGTGACACCGGCCGGAGGCTTTGCCGCATGATGGTGTTCAGGTCGTTTTGGAGATTGGATTCTTCCTGGTTATATTGAGAGACATTCATTTTTTCAGCAACGAAATTAGATTTAGAAAATCCCGGATGGTGGGATTATTGCGTTATGCTTTTGGTCATCAAATTGATTCCAATGGTAACCCATTATGCCCGTAAAACCTTTGTACCTCAATTGAAACATTAATTAAGTGTTAAACATTTATTGATAACTTCAAATAATTTTTTCTCATCCGTTATCGGCTTGGTAATATATTCGTTAAATCCTAAATTCAGATATTTCTCACGATCCCCCATCATGGCATGAGCAGTAAGGGCGATAACGGGGAGTTCATTTAGTTTCTCGTCGTTGCGCATGTTTTCCAGTACAGCGATTCCATCCATCTCCGGTAAGGAGATATCCAGTAATACGAGATCAGGCAGATCGTTATGCATTCCTTCTAGTGCTTGAGGACCGGTTTCATACTCCGATATCTCGAATTGGTCTTCAAGGATCGTCTGAACCAAAAGCATGTTATCCGGATTATCTTCAACAATAGCAATTTTTTTCATAATTCAAGCCTTTTTTTCTCCAATTCTAAATTCGTTTTTATTTGTTGAAATGTTTTTCCAAGTTCGAATAACGTATCCGGGATTTCATCTTGAATTTCCTGGGCAGCGAGAAATTCGAGTTTTTTACTAAGTTCAATCAATTTGGATGCGCCAAAATTACCGGCGCTGGACTGCAATGAATGGCCGGCGCGCTTAATTGCATCAAAATCCCCTTGACTTTCTCCCTCACGCGCTTCGCTTATCCGTTGTGAGACGTTATGGATAAAAAGGTCAATCATCTTTCTTAAAAAATCTTTACCCCCCAGGTCTAAAAATTTGTCGATTACAGAGTCATCAAAACCTTTATCTTGAGTCATTGATCAGCCTCTTATCAAAGTTTTATGCTCAAAACTCTTTCTTGTGCATTTTGGACGTAATAGATGTTGATACAAATAAAACACATAAAACACAATATATCAAATAGTTGAATGGTTTTTAAGTACTATAAAAAATCGATAATTTTAAAAGAGAGTTACATGTCATCGGCAATTTCATCATGATCAGGTTTGTGGAGAGTGGACTTTAGAAGGGCGATGCCGTTTTGGATATCTCTTTGAAACTCGTATAAACTCCGCCAACCGGTGGCTTTGCGCCATAGGTATGAAGGACGCAAGTGAAATTCACGTATGGCCTGGTTGCGCAGTTCTCGGATTCGTTCACTGGATAAGGATTGTATGTTCATTTGTGGAAAAGCGATCGAGTTATCCACCGTGTCCACGTCTTTTGGTGTCCAGCCTTTTCCGATGGCTTCCTCACGCAGATCGGTACCCATTCGAGGAGCGGCCACATTGAATGAAGCGTAATCCGGTTCGATTTCTTTGGCGAATTCGATGGTAGACTGAGCCGTTTTTTCGGTTTCTCCCGGAAGCCCGATAATGAAGTGGGCTAAAGTACGAATACCCAAAGACCGGCAGAGGTCGAATATTTCTTTGACTCGTGAAGGTTCAATATCTTTTTCAATGGAGTTCAGTATTTCCTGATCGGCTGATTCAACTCCGAATTGAATCGTGTGACATCCGGCTTGGGACATCAAAGTCAGTATTTCTTCATCCATGACATCCACACGTGATAAAGTGATCCAATCCAGATTCAAGTTTTCATCGATCATGCGGTTCAGAAATTCGATTGAATGAGGCCGGTTGACTCCAAATGTTAAATCTTTGATCCACAGCTCTTTGATCCCAAGTTCCTTGATGTAATGCAGCTCCTGCATGGCGTTATCGATGTCCCTTAGTTTATGTGCCCATTTACCATTGAAACAAAAATGGCATGTGTAAGGACAACCGAAATCGGTTAAGAAGGATGCGAACACTCTATGTTTGCCATGGGGAATGCGGTATTTTTTATAGGGGAATAAATCGTATCGGGGAAGCGGAAACGAGTAATAGCGGTTTGCGGGATCAACCCCCCGCATAATTCCATCCTTGGTGCGATAGAGAAGATTGGATAATGGGTGGCTGTTCGTGTTAACATACCCCTCTCTTGGATGCCAGCCTTTCAAAAATTCAGCGATGCTGTGCGAAGTGAAATTCAGCAAGACAGCCGTGAGCCATGGATACTTGTTCATGATTTCGAGGCCTTTGCTGACCAGAACATCCCCAGTTCCAATGACTGGAACTGAAGCGGGGATATCCAGACTATCCAAGAATGCAAAATCGTTTTTCCAGCAGACTCCTCCGGTGAGAAAGATAATGGCTTCCGGTTCAAAATCATATACCCGTTTTGCAGCCTGGGCGAAAGAAAGCCTGTACAGATTGGCGTCAAGAAATTCAACTTCATGCTGACGTGAAAGTATACCGCTTTGTACAACCAGATCGTAAGGATGCCAGTAATATTCCGCCTTGGCCGAATGGCTGCAATAGTAATCCCTTAAATAAGGTTTATCGCCTGGAGGATTTATTAGTAATACACGCATGATATTATTAGTATTTTTTTCTTACGCCCTTTCAGGGCTATGTTTTTTATTCGACATACACTTACCAGGGGCGTTGCCCGCTGGCTATCTTCTTTAGCCCTTTCAGGGTTTGGGATTCTCGATTCCAGGGTCGATGCCCGCTAGCTATCTTGTTGCCCGATGGCTATCATTTTGAATCCCTTTGGGATTAATTACTAAACTACCCCAATGGGGTAATAGATGATAGCCAGGGTTAACAGCCCTGGGAAAGATTTAAGTTCAGTTAAAACCCTGAAGGGGTTTAAGAATACTTTAATAATTATACCCGAACTTTCAAAGAATGAGGTCTCGTAGTTGTCGAAAACCGTACACGACATAGTTTTTAAGCACTTTTGGCGAACGTGTGCGCGCCAAAGTTCGAATGATGTAACCAGGCCGCAGATAAAACGAACGCAGAGCTTCACGGCGCATCGGTCTTAATTCATCGAGTGATAAATATTTGGTTGGGATGGCCGGTGTGTTGTATGCCGCTTTTGGAAGTTCATCCTGCTTCAACAATCCTTCTTTGACGCCCTCGGCGTAAAATTCGGTTCCGTGAAATGGATAAGTATAGAAATACTCGATGAAGTCGGGATCGAGCTTGGCTGCGAAACGAACGGTGTTCTCAAATGTTTCACGATTTTCCCACGGCAGGCCAATCAGGAAATATACACTGCTTTTAATGCCAACTTTGCGGCACAGACGGATGGCCGGTTCGATGGTCTCAAACTTGACCTGTTTGCGCATTTTCTCCAACATATATGGATCGCCGCTTTCGACACCAAAAGAAATCAACCAGCATCCAGCTGCTTTCATTTCACGCAGCATTTCTTCATTGATGGTGTCTACCCGGCTGTTACATGACCATTCAATATTGAGTTTTTCCTGCTGAATGGATTTGCATAATTCGAGTACCCACTTTTTATTGGCGGTAAATAAATCCGATCGGAAGAGAAAATTACGAATACCGTGATTATGAACACAATCGCGCAACTCGGCAATCACATTTTCAGGAGAGCGGTTCCGTGTTTTTGCTCCTGAGACCGCAGGAGCGAGACAAAACACGCAGGAGAATGGGCAGCCACGGCTGGTTACGATGGTGGTTTGCAGTTCACCGGTATCAGGGCGAATATATGGAGAATTATCGATGAGATGGCGTGCGGGAAAGGGAATAGCGTCGATTTGTTGTATGAATCCCCGCTCAGGATTACGGCTAATTACATCGTCATGACGGTAAGTAATGCCGGG
>CAZXSQ010000421.1:0-5996 GCA_964643335.1 uncultured bacterium | reverse complement strand
TCCTGTGTGATTGCCCTGGGGAAGTAGGGGCAATCCTGTGTGATTGCCCTGGGGAGGGTGATTGCCCTGGGGAGGGTGATTGCCCTGGATTAACGCCCTGGTTAGGGTAGACACATGGGTCTACCCCTACATCCTGTTGATTCTCAACCAATTCAATCAATTGAACCACTTCCCGGCTGCCTGAATGACTGATGTAACCTGCCAAAGGTATCTCCATGTTCTTAAATTTCTGTAACGATTGCAGGTAGTTGTGAATGATCATTTTTTCATAATCGTAAAGAGAACGCCCTGCAAGCCGCCATAACACTAAACTTCCATCCACTAGCGCTAATCCAGGTATGTTTTCAGGATTTTCGGTTTCTTCAACCAATGACGACAACACGGATATTTCTTCCAATGTCCGTTTGTCTGAAACTAAATCCTCGAAAGAGATTTCTCTCTCGTTATCAACCGAACCATCAAAATCTTGCCGCATCAATAATTCCGAGACAGAGTCCATTAAAGGAGTTTCCCTGTAATTTTTGTAATTCAAACGAATGCGGCTGATGTTGATCAAGGCGACAGGAGCGATTTCATGCCGGCTGGGGAAAATCTGAGAGCCATCGGTGGCGAACAAAATGGACGGTTGGAAATTTGTATCGACAGAATAAGTTGACGTTGGACTTTCATCAAAATCAGGGATCAGGTGTGAAATGGATGTAGACGAGGCAATTTCTTTCCACTTTTCCCAATTCTTTGACAGTTCATTTGCAAATGTATGCAAAGCGGCATCTCTAATTTTGAGATATTCTTTTTGTGCTTCTAATCGCTTTTCGGCGTAATCCGCAATTTGTTTTTGTATATTTATCCAGGAAAGCATAGTGTTTAAACCTTTGTCAATTTGGCGAATTCTTGGATCAATGTTTTTTTACCGAAGTCTTGAAAGTCGACAGTGAGTTTAGCCTTTGGCCCCGATCCTTCCACAGAGAGAACCACACCGAATCCGAATGAACGGTGATTGACCATATCACCCGGCACAAATAAATCCTGTTGTATTTGGCTCGAACGATCAGGGTCGGTGAACCATTCCGGCATACCGGATGATCTGAAAGCGCCTGAGACCGAGCCTTGCCACGAAATTTCGTCTTTGTATTGTTTAGGGATTTCCTCGATAAAGCGGCTGGGCATGGTCCATTCCATCCGTCCAAACATTTTGCGGGATTCAGCACAGGTCATGTAAGCGCGTTTTTGTGCACGGGTGATTCCCACATAGCAAAGCCGCCGTTCTTCTTCCAACTCTTCATCTGAATCCAGCGACCTGAAATGCGGAAACAGTCCTTCTTCCATACCGGCGAGAAAAACATATGCAAATTCAAGCCCTTTAGCGCTGTGAACTGTCATACAAATGAGGGCATCGTCACTTTCCTGCAGCTGATCGATCTGGCTGACTAGAGCCACTTTTTCCAAAAAGGCCTCCAATATGATAATCGGATCGACTTTGGTATGGACTTCCATTTCGTATTGTTCTTCAAATTGTTCAACGGCGGTGATGAATTCGTTGATATTATCCAATCGTGTCTTCTTCCAGCATCGATCTGTAACCCGATTCAGTGACGATGTTATTGATGAGTTCTGCAAGTGTTGAATCCTTGGCATGGGAAAGCCAGCGATTGAATAAACGGGCAAAACCGGCAAAATTTTGCCGTGCTGGCCGGGATATATTGGATTCGTATTCTTCATTCGCGACGAGTTTAGCCGCTTCAAGAATGGGCGTTTTCAATAAGGCCGCAAAGTTGAATAGGTTTTGAACGGATTTGGTGCCTAGTTTCCGCCGAGGCAGGTTCACAACTCGTTGAAATGAAACCTGATCTGCCGGATTGAGCAAGAGTTTGCAATACGCAAGAATATCCTTGATTTCTTTTCGTTCATAAAAAGCGATATTGCCAACCAAACGATAGGGAATTCCACGTTTGATGCATTCTTCTTCAAAAAGACGGGATTGAAAATTCGTCCGGTAAAAAATCGCAATTTGACCAAAAGGAACTTTCTTTTCCTTATGGAGTTTTTCCGCCTCGTTGATAACCCAGAACGCTTCCGATATTTCATCCGGTAATTGTACAACTCCCAGCTTTTCTCCTTCTTCACTCTCAGTCCAAAGCGTTTTGGGGTGTCTGCCTTTATTGAGTTTCACCAGATGATCGGCGGCGGCAAGAATATTTTTGGTTGAGCGGTAATTCTGTTCCAAACGGATAACTTGTACGCCGGAGAAATCTTTTTCGAACTCAAGAATGTTGCGGATAGACGCTCCACGCCAGCGGTAAATGGATTGATCGTCGTCACCCACGGCGCAGATATTATTATGTCCCTGGGCTAACTCGCGCAGAATGAGGTATTGTGGAGTATTGGTATCTTGATATTCATCCACCAGAATGTGATGAAAGCGTTTCCGGTAAGTCGCGCCGGCATCAGGAGAGTGAGTCAACAATTGAACGGTTTCAATGAGCAGGTCATCGAAATCCAGCGCGTTGTTGTCTCTCAGTGTTTTTTGATATTCTTGGTAAATGCGGGCAATGCGTTTCTCTTTTTTATCATTGGCAGTTTCTTCAAATTGTTCCGGCCGCTCAAAGCGGTTCTTGGCGTTTGATATAGAAGAAAGAACCAGCGAGGGATTTATTTCTTTCTGATTGATTCCCAAAGCCGTCATGATTCTTTTGATCAAGCCAGATTGATCGCTGGTATCGTAAATAGTGAAACGCGGAGAAATGCCGATATGTTTGCCTTCATATCTCAGGATTCGGGCACAGATGGAGTGAAAAGTACCCAGCCACAAACCACGCAGCGATGTACCGAGCAAATGATCCACCCGCTCGCGCATTTCTCCGGCGGCCTTGTTGGTAAAGGTCATCGCCAGAATATTCCAGGGCGCTAGATTCTCCACAGCTATCAGATAGGCAATTCTGTAAGTGATGACACGGGTTTTTCCACTTCCCGCACCAGCCAGAACTAGCAGTGGTCCGCCTGTGCTGGTAACGGCTTTATATTGGTGTGGATTCAGTTCTTTGGCTAAGCGTTGTTTGAATGCTTCAGGATCACGTATTTGATAATTCATTTATATTGACTTGTATCTTAATGTGAAAATCTTAATCAGAATTCAATATTAGATCGTAAATGGAAAAAGATGAATCGCAAAGTGGACTAATGAGGTGAATTAGAACTAATGGGTGTAGAGGCTGGCCTTGTGCCCACTCTAAGCCAATCACTGTTCATTATTGGTTTGGCATAACGTTTAGTTTGCTTTTTCATGGTTGGTTTTCCTTCCTTAAAAAGGCAGGACTAGTTTCGCCCCAATGTCATTAACTTAGCGATAATAGTAGTATTTTAAACCCTGAAGGGGTTATATATGATAGCCCAGGGCAATCGCCCTGGAAACTAATCGCAATAACCCCAAAAGCCCTGAAGGGGCGAAAGAACTCTTAAGTTAATGACATGGAGTTTCGCCCTGTCCTGATTAAAGAATAAAAGTTATAATTAATTATGGTCTTAAATGGCCATTTTAAGAAGAGGCTGGACGTGCACTTTGGCTGGTTCCTGTTCAGCCTCTTCAAAATAATGCATCCTCAATAGAAATAAACCCGTGGGTAAAATCTCATTGATTTTTCCGCATCGCAGCCATCGGGCTTATATGATTACAATTCATATCTTTTATCTAAAAAATCTTCTATTGAATCTTTTTCTAATTCTTCTGCACGAAATCCTTTCTCATTCAATGCCATTGCTTCAGAAAATGTTCTTTTGAAATCCTTCTTAACTATACAACCCGTTCACTGCCGAGTAGGTGCGTTCTTTGGCTAATAGACATAGTGGCAACATTCGCATGAACCATTTGGTTTTGAACCATGTATAAATCCTCTTCCCTTTCATGCAAATAGGTGCCAAACGTATGACGAAGGCAATGGATGGAATACTTAGAATTTTTAAAAACGGCATTAAAATATGTCAGTAGCACTTCGGAAAAGATTGACGAAGAGACCATTCAGAGAAGTATACAAAAAGCATTGCCAGTTCGGGGAGAAAAAGTCATGCCCACACTTGTAGAAAAATGGTTGGAACAGGGAAGAGATGAAGGAATCGAGAAGGGATTTAAACAAGGACTAGAACAAGGCCTGGAACAAGGAATCGAACAAGGGAAAGTGGAAGGATTGCAGGATGGAATTCAACTTGCTCTGAAATTGAGATTTGGTTCGGAAGGACTTCCACTGTGTGAAAGAGTGAAAATCATTAATTCTATTGAAAAACTGAAACAAATTGAAGAAGCCTTAATAGAGTCCGAATCAATAGATGATATTGAATCTTATTTCCGTTAATAGTAACAAATTTGGCTCATCCGGTAAAGACAGCCAGTGGGGTAACGCCCCTGAAAATAGAGAAAAAAATACATTCGCCTTGAAAGTAGGGGCATAAGAGAAAGAACAGGTAATACTTTTTCTGAAACCCTTTCAGGATTTTGGGCTGAATTTGTATTTTTACCAGGGCTGTTAACCCTGGCTTTCATCTATGAACCCGTTGGGGTAAAAAACATAAATATTGTAATTATACAATTACCGGATGAACCATTATTCTTTTTCGAAAAAAAATAATCCCCATGAAATTGTAATAGAATTATTATTTGATAAACGTAGCTGAGATTGATAACCGGGAGGAAAGAATCCGTGTCGTGTAAAAATTGTAAAGCAACCGCTTTTACTTTGATTGAACTACTCATTGTTGTCGCCATTATTGGAATTCTGGCGGCTATTGCAGTTCCCAATTTTCTTAACGCTCAAATCCGTGCGAAAGTTGCGCGATGTTATGCGGATATGCGTTCGGTGGGAAATGCCATCGAGCAGTTGCGTTTGGATAAGGGCGTTCTTCCTGTGGACTGGTGGGATGACGATGATGAATGGGGGCATGAACGTCTGCGTACCGTGTTCAATATGATCGGTGCGGGACCGGATTTTGAACGGCGCGGCAAAAATGCGGTTTTGGCTCCGTTGACGAGCCCTGTTGCCTATCTTTCATCGATCCCAAGGGATCCTTTCCAGGACGGTCCGGAATTCGGTAACCCTTATTATTATTATGTAGATAACGATCCGGAGCATTCCCGCGAAGACCACGATTTTCCTGTTTATAAATTCGCTACCGCTCATCTCTATGGGACGGAACCGTTGGATGAAGGGGAGTGGGCGCTTGGTGGCATCGGGCCTGATAAAGCCTGGTACAGTAATCCCAGCGGCCGGGATGTGCGGGAATTCCGCGGCAGTCATTATGATATTAGTAACGGTCTCGGCAGCCGGGGCGATATTATGTTGACATCACGGGGAGTGCAATAGAATCTTTTCACCTCAATAAATTGTTCCTCCCGGGCCGAGATAAGCAATAACCCCCCGGCTGACCAATCCATTCGATATCGAATAATAATTCACATAACTTGCATGTGCTAAAGACCAATCCAAAGCAGGCCCCGGACTGCGAACTGTGTATTTGAAGGATTGTCCATACACAAAAAGGGTGTGGCCGGAACGGCTGTCATCGTCGTAGACATAGCCGCCGTCCCAGATTGATCCCAGGCTGGAATCGATGTTTTGCGGCACTGCGGTTTGGAATGGATCGATAGGCACGGTTGAAATATAGGCGACTGGGGTGGTTAAAACATGAAACCGATAAGTATGTTTTTGCCACCATTTCGTCCCACTGGCCCAAAACTCGGATCCGCCTGGATAGGTATTATTATCGATTCGATACATTTCCATGGCGTTGCCGAGTGATCGCAGGTCGGAATAAGCACGGCTTAATTTGGCCTTGACTTGTGCATTGATAAAATTAGGCACCGCAATGGCCGCCAATATCCCGATAATAGCTACGACGATCAACAATTCAATTAGAGTAAAGCCTTTATTCCACTTAACCATAACCCAACCAACCTTTTTTTAGTCTCTTATCACTCAAATTGAGCTCAAAACGGTCAAAAAATTTGATTG
>CAZXSQ010000420.1:0-6025 GCA_964643335.1 uncultured bacterium | reverse complement strand
TACGGGCTCCCCTTGTGAGTGCCCTACCCCGCCTCCTCACCCACCCAACTCACCACCCCCCTGCAGTTATCCCGCTCATCCCGATAATCCTGACCAATCCAGATTCAGACAAAAAAACATAACGCTCAACCAAACCCGGCACCAAAAGCACCAATAAAAATCTCTCTGCACCTCCGCGCCCTCGCGCCTTCGCGTTTAAAAAAATCTTCTTCACCTCCATCTTGCCAAAATGCACTCTTAAATGTACACTTTGATGTACACTTGAAGAAGGTTTATTATGAAAGAAATTACATTCACAGATTTCAGGAAAAAGGCATCTAGTTTTATTACTGAGGTAGAGCATGGCGAAATAATTGTGCTTCTACGTCGGGGGAAGCCTATTGCTGAAATAATTCCCTTCTCCGACAGGGCCAGGAAAACGCCATCTTGGAAACAGCCAGGTATTCGTTTGCAAATTCAAGGAAGCGGCCTGGCATCAGCGATTTTAGAAGAACGCGAACCTGAATGATGAAGCTCTTTGTCGATTCATCCGCTTTTGCCAAAAGATATGTGCTTGAAGACGGCAGCGAATTTATAGATCACCTTTTGCAAAGGGCCTCGCAGTTAGCATTGTGTACCATCTTGGTGCCTGAAATAATTTCCGGACTCAATCGAAGACGGCGGGAAAAAAATTTATCCCAAAATGATTATCGCAAACTTAAAAGGCAATTGCTGGAAGATGTTCATGATGCCATTGTGCTTCAAGTGACCCCCGCTGTTATTTCAGGTTCGGTAAAACTCCTGGAAACCAATGTCTTGAGAGCAATGGATGCCTTACATATTGCCTGTGCCATCGAATGGCAAACACACCTTTTTGCTACAGCAGATAGAAAGCAGTTAAAAGCTGCAAAGAATGCCGGACTTCTTACAAAATATATTGGCTAACACGACACCTCGCCCGACAGGCTAAAGAGGCGGCTGAATTTTCCTTTCGATTGAATCATTCCCTCAAAGCCTCTTTACCTTAGCGTCTTCACACATCCGCGTTTAAACGAACAAAACAAGTAACGTTCTCCCGCCCACATAAGGCTATAGATAAACCCCACTTTTCACAACATTCTGAAAATAGTTTTAAATGAAAATCAATTCCTTCAATATTAATGTATAATAAGTCGATATGTTTTTAATGAATAAATGGTTAAACCGAGGATGATGATGAGTGTCCAGACTTCCGTAAAAAAACGCAAAATGGATCAGAAATACATCCAAAAACTCATGCAAGAGTTAAAGTTGGATAATACCGAAGTTTTTTTCTATAATCTCGTAGAAAATATTCCTCAATATATATTCTGTAAAGATTTGAATGGGAATTTTACCTTTGTCAATCAACTCTTTTGTGAATTATTGGAAAAACCTTTGGAAGAAATCCTTGGAAAGAACGATTATGATTTTTTTCCGTCTGAATTGGCTCACAAATACCGCGAAGACGATCGCCGAGTGATCGAACAAAACCTAGTCTTCGAAGATATTGAAGAGAATAAAATCTCGGATCAGGAAACCCGATACGTGCATGTTGTGAAGACCCCCATCCACGATGCCAACGGAACCGTCATCGGTATGCAGGGGATTTTCTGGGACATTACAAAACGAAAGAAAGCCGAAGAAGAACTCGAAAACGCCAATGAACGAATGAAGAAGGATCTCATTGCGGCAGCAAAAGTACAGCGGGGATTCATCCCCGAGCATCCCCCGGTTACTCCAAGATTCCGTTTTGCCTGGTTATTTGAACCTTCTGAATATGTAGGAGGTGACCTGCTGAATGTAATCCGTTTGGACGAACATCGTTGGGTTTTCTATATACTTGACGTTTCCGGCCACGGTGTTCCATCGGCTTTACTCTCTGTTTCTCTGTCCCGTATGATCGATCAAATTACACTTTCCAAAAGTGATGCCGATAACATGGACACTTACAAAGAATCATTTGACTTGAAAGAATTAATACGAATGCTCAATCGGCGGTTTCCCGGCGACAAGACTATGTTTTGCACTTTGGTTTGCGCAGTACTGGACACAAAGGAAAATAGTGTAAGTTGGATTCGTGCAGGCCATGTACCTCCATTGCTTGTAAAGCGTGAAGACATGTCATCCACATAGTATCAAGAACCAAGCGGTATTTGTATCAGCAATATGAAGTACGATGACAGCGAACTTGAAACAAAGAAGCTATTTCTTGAACCCGGTGACCGGTTTATTCTTTTTTCGGATGGTATTACCGAAGCAATGTGGAAACATCAGGAATTCGGCTACGACCGTTTAGCCAACGTCATTTGCCGCACAATGGACTTTACTCTGGAAGACTCCCTAAGAATCCTATTCAGAAGAACATCGGAATGGACAGGAAACAAAAAATTCATTGACGATGTTACCCTCCTGGCCTTGGAACGAACATACGAGTAATTTTTAAGAATCCCTACATTTTAAAGTATTCTTAATTCAATTAAATTACAGATTCTACTTGATCAAGGTTTTCAGCCGTGCGCACAACAGACTTGATCTCTTCAAGTTTTTCCAGAGAATCGATGGCTTTGATGCAAGGAATCAAGGAAAGCCCTTTTTCTCCAAATTTGATCTCCAAAGCTAATTGGACCGCCTCTTGAAGACCTCCCCTAAGACCTTCTTCTAAACCTTCTTGACGGCCTTCCTCGCGACATACTTCACCTACTGATTTATAAGCATCTTCCCTGAATATTTCATACGTGTAGAACTCCATCATGATATCTCTCCTGCGCTGGAAAAGCCGTATCCCCAGCTCTTTACTTTGTAATCCGGCATAAACTGCCAGAGCCGGCAACAATTCCGATTTCTCATTTTTGTTCAATTCACTATTATATAACTTTTCTTCCGCTTTCAAAATAACTTCTTCATCCGACATCAAGGGAATAAAACCGCATCTTTGAGAAAAAGAAAAAAGCCGGTCAAAAACATTAACAGACCGGCTGCTTATCTACTTGATATATTTGATTAATCCATCAACATCCAATTCTGAACGTCGGTTCCACCCGCAGCGAATTGAAGAATACCCCTTGGATATGAAGCAAACGGACCCCCAATAACGTTGTTCCAAGTAACTAAGGTCAATCCGCCTTCCGCTGTATAGGCATCGGTATAACCCGCTACGTTGATCAACCATTCATCACCGGGATTGACATAATTGCCATCAGCATCCTGAGCCACGGTTAAATTCGTTTCACCATCATTCCCTTGCTCAGGAACTCCCCAAGTAGGATTAAATTGGCTAAATGGAAAAGCGAATTCAAGGGTTGGATTGGCATAAACTTCGCCGCTTGCGCGCTCATTCCCAGTATGTTGAAGAAGGGCTCCGGCAATAAGCGGTTCCGCCCCTTCAGCCTCGGCAACTGCTGGGTCAAAGGTGGGATCCCAAGTTCCGCCTAAATACGTACTGTTATAACCACCACTCGTGGAAAAAAAAGGAGGTCCTGTTACGTTGTCCCTATTGCGAACGCCTTCATTTATCGGGGTGAAATCCTCGTCATTTTCCAGCGGGAACCAAACCAGATGGTAGCCGTCATTGATCCCATCACCACCGGGATCCGTAAAATCGGGGGGATTGCTGTTGAAACCGTCCCCTTCCTGCCAATCCGGTTCTAAAAAGATTTCCATGTCGGTTCCCAAACCGATGGCATAGGAAAAGGTATCGTCATCCTGTTCAACTGGATAAACAATCTCATCACCCACAATTCCATTAATGGGTAAATCAAACATTTCCGCTTCAAACAGAATGTAAAGATAATCGTCATCCCACAGGGCGCGCCATCGATAATTCAGATCGATCGGTTCACCTTGATTGGCTCCATTGGAATCTTGATTATTCAGTCCAAAAAAACCAGTGGTCCATTCAGAACCTGCCCATTCTTCTTCAGTATACTCACCGTCCATCACCGGTGCATCACCGATTACTTTATTGACGACATACAACCGGGATTCGTGAGGTGCGGATAAACCGATTTGCACCATGCCAAGGATAAACAAACACAACACAAGTGTTGATATGAATTTCTTCATGTTATCCTCCCTTCTCTTAAAAACCTTCCAACTCTTTACCTAAATCTTAAACATCCCCATTTTTATTCGAGCCATTTAACGTGTTTTTCACCTCCTTCACTAAGAATTAATACAGCTCCCATCCGCCAACAAATGTGGTCCCTTCAAATTCAACATCACTGAACACGCCTTCCACTGTAGCCATCCCCTCGCCAATGCTTGGTTCAGAGGCACTCACCGCCAACCCAACATATACCGGGTCTTCCATTTCTATATCTTCTGTAGCAAATAATACGTTATCACCGGTGACAAAATCAATATAATATAGATTGAACGTATTACCTACACGCTCCAGCTCCATCCGCCCATCCTGCAAATCAAGACTTGCCAATTCACCTGTTCTGTTAGGATAAATATTGCGGATAGGCCTAAATTCATAGGACATTTGCAAATCCAGCCGAATAAAAATAAGGGCATAAGCAGACTGTGGCGTTAAATCCTCACGCACAACCAAACCGGCCTTCATCCAGGTTTGTGTCCCTTCTATCGGAAAAATTTCACCAAAAGCGCTGAGATTGAAATCGCCCACCGTCCGGATGTAAGCAAAATGAAACTCATCCATGTGATTCCAAATTTCCCTGCCGCTGGCGATGATGTTATATCGTCCTTCGTTTTCGTCATAAGTGGCTTCGCCAGGAATAGCGACATCACCGATATCCAAATGGTTGTCAAAGATACCTATCGGATTCCCAGGAACCAATGAATCAAGACCACCGATGGCTGTATCGTTGATTGTACCGGTGAATGAAACCTCGCCCGTCGTGCCATCCGGAGGAGTGACTTCATAATTTAAAATGGCTTCTCCATTGAAGTCGT
The DNA here is from genome assembly GCA_964643335.1 of uncultured bacterium. Lineage (GTDB taxonomy): Bacteria > Hinthialibacterota > Hinthialibacteria > Hinthialibacterales > Hinthialibacteraceae > CAZXSQ01. The sequence continues at coordinate 1,108 of CAZXSQ010000420.1, read as the reverse complement.
CAATTTGCCAGGTGATCACACCATCGACGACCTGACCGTTATGGCTAACATTGAAAATATTCCATCCTTCCGGTGGAGTTTCAACTACTATAATTGAGCCTGGCTGACCTAAAATTTCAATATGAACAGGATTTGGCCTGCCAGGAACATAAACAACATCATCAAACGAACGTTCCCCTTTTTGGAAGCTGGATACATTCGGTCCCGAGGCATGTTCGTCAAATAACCTTTGTACTTCTGCCGGTGTCAATGTACGCGACCACATGCGGATATCATCCAATTGACCGATAAATGATTCCGTGGTCCAGGTTCCAAAATGCAGTACTTGAGAGTTGTCATTAATGGCGTTTCCTGTAACCGGATTCATACTAACAAGCACCCCATTGATATAGCCATTCAAATATTCACCGTCATAAGTCATAGACAGGAACGACCACTCATCCATCGGCAATGCGGGACCGTACGTAATGCTCGCGCCTATATTGACATCCTCGGTGGCAAAACCAAATTGTGGATTGGTTCCAGGATCGTTGGTTCTCCCTACTCCTAGTTCAAGCAGGAAATTCGCATCACCGCCTTTTCGAATCATGGTCTGACAACCGCCCTGAGGGCGAACCCAAGCAGATACCGCAAATTGATCTGTGAAAAAGAAATTCTCGCTGAATTCAGATACAGTGATCATGCTGCTGCCATCAAATTCATACGCCTGACCGGAAAGTCCATCCACTAGTACAGCTCCCTGCACTTCACCATGATTCTCATTGCCACTGGTATCATTAGCATCCCCTTCAAAAAGCCATTCACCAACCAAATTAGCCCGAATCACTTCCGATGCATATTCTTCAAAATCAGCCGCGATTTCATCGGCAGATAATGTTCGTGACCAAATCCGGATTTCATCCAAGATGCCTATGAATACTTCTGAGGAATAATTACCAAAAAAGAGCGGCTGCCCGGTATCGTTAATCGCATTTCCATCGACTGCGTTTTCCGCTACCAATTCATCGTTTATGTATCCTCTCAACGTTTCTCCATCATAGGTCATTGCGATCAATGTCCATTTCTCATAAGGAATCGCAGGACCATAAGTTATACTTGCTCCAATGTT
>CAZXSQ010000419.1:0-6026 GCA_964643335.1 uncultured bacterium | reverse complement strand
GAAAATCGAGTCCAACTGAATCCCTGTTTGGTTTCGGCTACGCCGAGTTAGGTTTGAACAACTTAATCCACATAGGATCAGAATAATCCCAGCCAGGTGCTTGAAATAATTCTTATAATAATTCACTTTGAATGTCCTATTTTTCCTTGTTCCAGGTCATCGATTACTACAAATCATATCGAATATTATTGATATACAAGGTTTGAGTTCGGTAGAATGAATTAGCGGCCAGGTGTTCCCCATTCGGTTTTTCAGTGCGAAGGTTCACCCAACCGTTGGAAAAACATACGCATTCTAGTAAAGTAGACTCATCAAACAATCCAAGAAGGAGCAGAAGCATGAATTCCAACAAAGTAAACCGTCGAAATTTCATCCAACGAAGCCTCGTCGCCGGTGGCGGATTGATGATCCTCAATAGTGGCACGGTCTTTGGAGCCAATAACCGGCTGAACGTTGCCTTGATCGGTGCCTACGGACGCGCAAGAGCGCACTACAGCACACTCAAACGCGAGAACGTCATCGCCGTGTGTGATGTCAACAAGAAAAGCCTCTCCTTTGCACTGAAGGAATTCCCGAAGGCCAAAGTCTATGAGGACTGGCGCAAGTGCCTTGACCATTCCGGGCTTGACGCCATATTGTGCTGCACCACGGATTTCACGCACGCATTTATTTCGAACTGGGCTTTGAACCGGGACTACCATATCTACATGGAGAAGCCCTTGGCCATCACAGTGAAGGAAGCACGCACAGTGCGGGAAAACTACCTGAAACGCAAAGATAAATTAGCCACGCAGGTTGGAATGCAGCGTCACGCTTACCCCAATTTCAACCGCTTGTGCGAAGCCGTTCATGATGGTGCCATCGGTAAAATACAAGAAGCTTGCGCATGGGGCAACCGCCAGATTCGCCGCGATGGGTATTATGCTAAAGAGAGTCCCATTCCGTCACACATCAATTGGGACCTCTGGCTTGGACCGTCTCCATGGCACCCGTATAGTTCGAAATATTTTGATGCAGGTCCAGGGGCGGGTTGTTTGCAGTGGAATATGTTCTGGGATTTCGGAATCGGTCAGATGGGCGATATGGGCAGCCACACTATGGACATCTTATGGAACGTGGTAGACGCCGAACTGCCTGAAAGCATTCAATCGAGTTCACCCGAAGCTTTCAATCCCGAAGTTACTCCGGTCGAATTGACCAGCGAATTCATTTTTCCAGCCAATAATTGGCGGGACGAAATCCTTGTAACATGGTATCAAGGTGGAGCCATGCCTGAATCACCGTCCAACTGGATTGACTTGAATAAGATCGGCCATGGCGCCATGTTCAAAGGCGACAAGGGCGTTATAGTGTCAGACTTCAGAAAACATCTGCTCATACCGAATAATGATATAGAAAACATGTCTCACTTTGATCCACGTCCTGCGGACGAAGCGATACCGGATCTAGGCCACTTCCAAACGCAATGGATCAAGGCCTGCAAAAATGGAAACCCGGCTGATACAGCCTGTAACTTTGAATACAGCGCCAACATGATCGAAACGATGTGCCTCGGACTCGCTGCCTTTCGAGCCGATAAAGAACTTAAATATGACGGGAAACGAGGGGTTATAACTAATGCTCCTGACGCCAACCAGTACCTGACGAAGAAATACCGCGAAGGTTGGACGATGGACGGATAAACAATAGCCATTCAAGGAGGACGCGGCGAAAGACTGCCGCGTCCATCAACTTCTTGAAAATTAAAAAAATTGATAAAATACTTAAGATACTCAGTGATCTTTACGAGTTCAATAAAAAAAATACATAATTACAAATTAAAGAAAAAAGGCTATCAAGCCGCGGCTGAAGGTCAAACAAGCATATAAAAGTGGAGTTCATAATCGTGGGTGATATCCTCATTAAAAATATTGATAAAGATGTTTTTGAATATCTGGTTAATCGTGCTGAAAGTCACGGAGCCACAGTTGAAGAAGAAGCCAAAGAGATTCTTATTCAATCGGCTGGTGCAAAAAACAAAAAGCGCATGAGCAAAGAAGAATTTGCTCAATGGGCGGATGAATTTAGCAGGAGAGTAGGGCCGCAACGAACCGATAGCACTCAACTCATTCGGGAAGATAGAAACAGCCGATGACTTCATATATCATTGATGCCAGTGTAGCAATCAAATGGGTTTTAGATGAACAATATAAAACTGAAGCATCTCGATATATGCAATGCAATGCTTCTATCTATGCACCGGATTTAATCAAGCAAGAGTGTGCCAATGCCATAATCAAAAAGATTCATATAGGGGATTTAACATCAGAACAAGGTTGGGAATTATACGAACAGTTGTTTCAACTTAATACAATAAGTGTGATTCCAACTGATCAATTTATGGATACGGCTTTCAACTATGCAATTTTATTGAATCATTCAATATACGATTGTCTCTATTTGGCGGCCGCGATGCAGTTCAATTCAACTGTTGTTACGGCTGACTCTAAATTTTATAAAAAGACAATAAATCATGAAAATTTTTCATCACATATAAGATGGGTTGCTGAGATGCCCTTTCGATAATTTTATTTTTTAAAGCTTCCTACAACGCTTATTTATATAAATCGGCACGGAAAAAGGCAAGAATAGTATGTTGGTGGAAAATAGTAATACCTAATTACTCACAAAGGAGCATGCTCATGCAACGACGTAGTTTTCTTCAAACTGGTATCGGTGCTTTTGTTTTGAGTAATGCGGCGGCTGAAGGTTCAGTCCCCTGGCTCAAAAACTTAGCGAGTCAGACTCAGATTAACATCAAGCCGGTGATGACAAATATTATCCACAGCGGCGTGTGGGAAGGACCGTGCAGATTCACCATACAAAGCCCTAGTGAGGAAAAAGCCGCAGCCCAGAAGCGGTTTGAAGAGTGGACTGCCGATATCAAAGCAGGTGGATTAGGTCTTGGTGCAGACGATGTGAATATTTTGGAACCGGTACACATTACCTTTTCTGAGGATTTCAAACTAACACGGGACCAACTAAATAAGCTTAGAAAAGATAACTCCGAAACGGATGTGTTTTTTATAATCCCACATGGATCGTCGATTGCCAGCTTCGACATCGGCAGTGAGTTCGGCAAGCCCATCATCCTGCGGGGACTCAACTGCCGGACCGTGGATATCTGCGCTTACTCACGGAGCAAAGGTCTTGAGGTCTTTGTGCCGGACAGTGATGAAGAGTTCCGTTCACTGATTTCTTTACTCCAGGCACGGAAAGTCTTTGTTCAAACCCGCATCCTGTTTCCGACCAATTGGGGATTGCCTGCGGTCGCTTCCGTGACTGGTATCAACGAGCCGGATATGCTAAAGGAACGATTTGGCATCGAGGTTGTTCAAATCTCTTACCACGAACTTGCCAATGAGATGGAACGCGTGATGGCTAGCGCAACAGAGAAGGACTCTGCTCAACAACTGTCCCGCCAGTTGATCAAAGGAGCTAATAAAACCTATCTGGAAGATAAATATGTTGTCCGAAGCATGGAGTTCTTCAACACGATCAGGAATCTCATGCAAAAGCATCGCTGTAACGCATTCACCATCGAATGCTTCGAGTTTTGTTCCAGCAAACTGCCGGACGAGTGGAACATCACACCGTGTGTAATCCATACGCTTTTCAAAGACCAAAACATCGCTTCCGCATGTGAAGCCGACCTGGCGGCTCTGCTCTCCATGCGCCTGCTCATGTCTGTCTCCAAAAAGTCAACACATCTTGGGAATATGTTCCTGCGAAACAACATGCTGGTGATCAATCACAGTGCCCCCGGTATTAAGATGAATGGCTTCAATGAGCCAGATTTACCCTATCAGCTCGGACGCTTTGTCCATTCTGGTTGGGGAACTAAGGCAGTGGTCGATTTCATGAACAACACTGAAAAGCGTGTAACCGTAGCCCGGATGAATCCCACAGCCACAAAAATGCTGTTGCTGCGGGGAACGCTGGTAGGCTCCGACGGCTGGGACGAAGATAAACTGGGCTGTTCCGTAGAAGCACAGATCAAGCCGGCCGACAGCGGCGACGCCACGGAATTTGTCCGCAAGCAGAAAGACTATGGAAATCATCTTATATGGACCTACGGAGATTATGCGGATGAGATGGTGCAACTGTGCGATATGCTCGGAGTCCAGACAGAGGTTGTGAGCTGATTCGAATTTATGAACTGACAAAAAAATACTACATATACTATAGAAAGCAAGGAGAAACAGAAGGTGAGATATCCCCTTATTGGAGGTTTCGCAAATGCTTACTTTTTTGCTAATAGATGAATAATGGAACCAGAACTTACTATGCAATACATGTGAAATTGTCTTTCTATCAAAGTTATGCTATTCTGATTCTACAAAAAAGGGATTCTTGAATTTTTAGTGAAAAAATATGAGTGTTTTCGAATTTCAAACCTATATTAACAATAACACAATAAAATTATCCAAGGAATACCGTGAACATATCAAGGGATATTCACATGTCATGATACATATCGAAAATGATGAAGAGGAAGAAGATATGGTTGAATATCTCATGGACCATCCCTACCAAGTTCCCTCATTCACACCTTTGACACGAGATGAAGTCTATGAGCGTTGTTAGCACTGTTTCTTCACCAATTTTTATTGATGCCAACATCTGGCTTTATGCCTTCAGTAATACTCAAGATCAGCATGAATCTAGACAAGCCAAATCGCTACTTCGACAAACACGACTCACTTTTTCATAATTAGGGATGAGATAAAAAATGAAACGAGATAGAGCCATCGAAGAAATTAGAAATGTCAGGCACAAAATATCTTCTTAGTGTAATCATGATATTAAAGCCATGTGGGATTATTATAAGAGCTTAGATGAAAATTACAAAGATAAAATTTATTAAAAGCACCAAATAGGCTGGAAAAGAATAAAAGTAATAAGCCAACAACAATATATCAAGAATAATATAGAAAAACCGCAGAAATTCATGACATCCAAAAAACATCATGTTATTCCCATTCATCTAATCACTTGCCTAATCATAGCATCGAAAGGTGGGTTCAAAGCGTCTAACTATGTTTAGCGTAACCTAGTGGCTCAAGCGAATCATGAAAGATAAAAGTCTGGATGTTCTCTAGCAAAGCGTAACCTTACCACATTGATCTATTGATATAATTCATACGGTGCCACATTGGATTCTGCCGCCAACGCAGCTATCTCTGACGGAGAAAGAGCCGAATCATAAATCCGGACATCGTCAATCAAACCTCGCCAGTTTTCACCATCTGATTCGGTATTGTCGCCACCAATGAACAAGGGTTGTGGTTGTTCCAAAGGCTGGGTGATTTCAGCCGAATTCATCTGGATAGCATTACGGTAATAGGTTATCACCGGTCCATTTTTTACGACCGCATGATGTATCCAAACATCATCCGGAATATCATTGTCAGCAGGATCCCCGAGGTCATCGTATTCCATATTGTCATCTCCATTGCCATTCATATGCCACTCAAATTTGGTGGGAGTGAATTTGATAAACTGGCGGGGTTCAAAATCAACACCGCTGGCATTGTAGCGGTTTCCGAAAATGATATTGTTTGGGGCGTCGATTGATTTATCATTCGCCCAAAAAGCCCAAGTAAAATTTTGCTCCAGTGTCATAACGGGAATTTCAATATCGATCTGAACATAGGCATCGTCTGCGGCGCCGCCAAAACTGCCAACCGTCCCCCGTTCAGGATCGTTGAACCATACCGAGCCATCATCCAATCCGCCATCCGCTACATTAAAGATGGTTCCGTCGTGACCATTACCGCTGGAATCGCTAACAGTTTCACCAGAACCTTCCTCAAATTCCCAATGTCCCAATAAGGATTGCGAATTCGAAGATACCGATAGTGCTGCGACCAATACCGCTGCTGCCCAAAACTTGAATATGTTTCTCATGTTTTCCTCCCATGAAATAAAATTGGTACTGCATAATAAAAATTTGATTTATATTCATTCCAAACAAAATCATTGAA
>CAZXSQ010000418.1:0-6047 GCA_964643335.1 uncultured bacterium | reverse complement strand
ATTTACGGAAACTTTTGGATTCAGAGAAACGTCCATTTCTCAAACTTGTTCCGGATCAAAGTTTGATTACCGAAGGTCAATCAAATTCCTATGATTCTCACAAACAAGCTGCGTGTGCTTCCGATGGCAGTTACGCCTATGTTTATTCCGTTAATGGCAGTGACTTTTCAGTTGAGTTGACCAAGTTGGGCGGTGAGGGAGACCGAATTACTGCGCAGTGGTTCGACCCACGGGAAGGCAGTTTTCAAACTGTGGGACAATACGATCGGATTGCGAGCCAAGCGTTTGATCCTCCTGGTACTCCTGCAAAAGAGAACGATTGGATATTGGTGATGCAGGTGTCCCAGCAGGTCGGGGTACGCAAGGGCGATTCGCGAATCGCCCCTACAACAATCTTGTCTATGATACCTAAGCAACCGGATATCATTGAATCATCATGCGACGAGCCTTTACAGATATCAAATATCTATGTGAACCGCCCACAGGTCGAACTGTATAGCAAATTCGAGATTACCTTTGATTTGGGTGGGCACTGGGACAATCCTTTCGATCCTGATCAAGTTAAGGTAGATGGTGAGTTTACAGCACCGGAAGGCAAGGTGTTTATAGTACCGGGATTCTTTTATCAGGAGTACCGGCGTACTTTGAAGAACGGTGAAGATGTGTACGAACCTGTTGGCGGGACGAGGTGGAAAGTTCGTTTTGCCCCGATGCAAGCAGGTGAATACTCTTACCAGGTGAAAGTGACAAACGATGGACAGACCATTACAAGTGAAGAAGGCAGTTTTACCTGTACTGACGACACTAGCAAGCATGGGTTTATTCGCGTTTCGGATGATAATTCTTTCTATTTCGAGTACGACGATGGCACGCCTTTCTTCGCAATAGCAAACTGCTTGTATTATGACTCAATTGCTGAGATCGAAACTTTCTTCACCGATTTTGCCCGAGCCGGTGGCAACATGACCAGAAATTTCGTGTCACGGATTGGGGAACTCGTTGATCCACCCACTCCACGGCCTGATAGAGGATTTGGCAAAATGGATCTTGATCGGGCATGGCGCTACGATCAGATTTTTGAACTATGTGAAAAAGTTGGGATTACTCATCAGCTGGCATTGGCCAACTCAACATACTTCCATACATGGGATAAGAGAAAATGGAGCATGTGTGTTTATGGTGAGAATCAAGGTGGCCCGCTATCACAACAATCTGGACTGGAATACTTTACGAATCCGGCGGCGCGTAAAAATTTCAAAAGAGTTCTCCGTTATTTCGTTGCCCGCTGGGGATACTCGACAGCTGTTTTTTCATGGAATCTCTGGAACGAAATCGATTTGTTGCGTGGTTATAATTCCATGCGCGGCGAGGCAAAGGCATGGCATCGGGAGATGGCTCAATACCTTGAGAAAATCGATTGGGCCAGCCATTTGGTTGATACCAATTTCTGGAGTATCAACGGTGATCCTTATCTCAACATTCCTGAACTGGATATGGTAACCTTCAACAATTACGCGATGATGGACTTTGCTCCTGCTCCCGAACGTTGGATACGGCGCAATCGCTCGACCTACCAAAAACCGGTTATGCTGGCCGAGTTCAACGTGGGTTCCAGTTATGGAATCAAAGGCTACGTCCCACCCGATCCAAACTTACTCATGCCCCACAATGGTATGTGGAGCACCATGATGAGCGGTTCAGCGGGCGCAGGTATGCCCTTTGACTCTGACAAATGGCATCAAAATGATAAGTTTTTCAATTACGTAAATGCATTATCGAAATACACGGAAGATATTCCCTTCTGCAAGCGGACATGGAAGCCAATAAACGTTGAAACATTCCGCTTCAGTGACAACACGCAACCTTCATATTATGCTGATGCATTCGTAGAAGGTTGGCATAGGCATTATCGCTACCCATCGGGGTGGAAAAAACATGGAGAATTTACTATTGAACGTGACGGCCAGGTCAAGAACCATGAATACATGAGTTGTTATCTTGGCAATCCGCTTGGACGGCAGAAGATTGCTTTAAAGATGGACTATCCGGCGCCGGGTGAGTTTGCCATTTTCATACCTAAAATATATTTGCGGGATGATGGGAAGGGACAGCCGGAACTGACGGTGTCACTCGATGGCAATGTTACCGCACAGCATGAGTTTGATGTAGACGATCCTGCGAGTGCACGCAATCTCTTTCAACAGTATAGTTTTTCAGTCCCTAAAGGATTGCATACAATCGAAGTAGAGAATACAGGCGGGGGTATTTTGATAGCCGCATATGAACTTCGGAATTTTGTGAAATACAATGGTCCGAATTTGGAGGTGCGAGGACTGCAGACGGAGGACATTATCTTGCTATGGTTGAAAAATCCAAAACTCACATGGTTGCACTCAAGAATGGGAATTGAACCAAATGAACAGTCCCCGGGTGAACTCGTGCTGACAGACGTTTCCAACGGAACCTGGATTGCGGAATGGCTAGACACGATGGAAAACAAATGGATTATGCATTCAGTAGAGGAGTCACGGAATGGAAGATTAAAGATCAATACGCCGCCTATTCACCAAAGTGTGGCTGTTAAACTGATGCGGTTCAATTAGAAATAAATGACGGGTTTAGAGGTGAAGGATGGTGGGTTTCGCTTTGCTCAATCCACCCTACATATATAATAATTATGTTACTTGGAAGAAGGAACATATATAGTGGAAGGAATCTGAATTCGATTTTACCGGATGGTTCTTTGCGGCCAAGTAATATTGTTCGCACCCATCCTCAATATTTTGCCCGCCCATAATGCAACCGTTATTACCCAAGTGCACAAACTGATGAGCACTCTATCAATGAGCTGGCAAAGATGTATAGCCGTTCAACCTATATAGGTTTGATATAAACGGCACAAGCGGGGGCGCTTGCTTTACCCGATTTCGTGGATAGAAAATTAAATTATAGGAATATTACTTGACTTACCAAAATGAGTGACCTTTGATAAAAGAAAATACAGAATCATTGAAGGAGAAAGACTATGAAGCTGGTTCAGGGAGCATTTTCATTGATTCTTGGAATCGTTTTATCTTTACCGATACAAAAAACGAGCTGCAAGGAAATAAATGAAACCGTTGATACTTTACAAAGTCTTGATTCAACCGTCTTGAGTGAGCAACAGCGTCAAGATTATTCTTCAATGGTCCGCAATGATCTACGTGCCCGTATTCAAAAGGCCAATAGGCAGAGTAGTTCAAAGTGGGATTCAATCAATAATCGTGAAGAATGGGAACAATTTTGTGATGCAAAAATCAAGGCATTAAAGGATTCATTAGGCCGATTCCCTGACCCGCCCGAAAACCTGAATGTACATGTAACTGGTTCTCTTGAAGGAGACGGTTATCAAATTGAAAACCTTATTTACGAAAGCCGTCCTGGATTGTGGGTAACGGCGAATCTGTATTCCCCTGAACAGACTGAAGGCCCTATGCCGGGTATCATCATTTGCCACAGTCATCATGCCCCGAAAACACAAAGAGAGTTGCAGGATATGGGTATGAGTTGGACGAAGCGGGGATGTAGCGTGTTAGTCATGGATCAGCTCGGTCATGGTGAACGACGCCAACACCCGTTTCAAACTGCGGAGGATTACGACGGTTCATACCGTATTGGCAGGCAGGATTATTACTTCCGGTACGATACCGGCATCCAACTGCATTTGGTGGATGACAGCCTCATGGGATGGATGGTCTGGGATTTAATGCGCGGTGTTGATTTGCTCCTGGAGCGAAATAATATTGATCCGAAGCGTATCATTCTTCTGGGAGCCGTGGCCGGTGGAGGTGATCCGGCTGCGGTGACGGGTGCTTTGGATTCTCGCATTGCAGGGGTAGTGCCTTTTAACTTTGGCGGCCCACAGCCGGAAACGCACTATCCGCTGCCAGAGGATGCAGAAACATCATTCAATTATGCCGGCAGTGGTTCTTGGGAATCGACACGAAATCTGCGACGCTCTGCCGCGGATGGTTTTTTACATTGGGTAATCGTGGGTAGTATTGCACCTCGGTTTTTGATCTATGCACATGAGTTTAGTTGGGATCGGGAACGTGACCCCGTGTGGAAAAGGCTGAAGAAAATTTACCGATTTTATAATAGATCCAGTCATTTATCCTTCGCGCATGGGTATGGACTCCTACGACAAACATCCTCGGAAGCTTCGCATTGCACCAATATCGGGCCGTATCATCGAAAATTCATTCATTCCGCTTTTCAACAGTGGTTCAATATTTCTCCTCCTTCTGATGAAGAACATGGTGATCGATATGATAAAAATGAATTGCTGTGTATGACTCCTGAGGTGGAAAATGAAGTTGAACCTAAACGATTAATCGACCTGCTGCCCGAACTAGCCAATAAACGTGCAGCCACCATGAAGAAATTGCTAGGTGATACTTCTCCTGCTGCCCAACGTAAACTTTTACGCGATAAATGGAGTTATTTATTGGGAAATATAGATCCAAACGAATCTCCTAAAGTGTTGTCAACCAGTTCTGCTACGTTGAATAATCTGGATATTCAAGTTGACCGAGTGGTACTCGAAGTTGAATCCGGGATCATCGTTCCTTTACTGATCTTGTTACCCAATCAAGAGGAAATCAAACAATATCCATTAGTAATTGCTGTATCGCGATCTGGAAAAGAAAGCTTTCTTCAGCACAGAACCAGTGATCTTAACAAATTAGTGAATAGTGGTGTAGCCGTTTGTTTACCGGATGTGCGTGGAACGGGCGAAACCGGCGCAAATCATAGCCGCCATTTTCGTGGTACTGACTCAGCGTTATCCAGTACCGAATTGATGCTTGGCGGTACTATGGTGGGAGCAAGGTTGCGCGATTTACGATCTGTCAAACAATATCTTGGTACTCGGAATGATATCATATCTGAGAGAATGGCTCTTTGGGGGGATTCTTTTGCAGAGGCAAATTCCCACGATATAAATTTCAAAGTTCCACGAGAAGTTGACTCACGTCCCGGACATTCTGAACCGATGGGTGGTCTTTTAGCATTGCTGGGGGCACTTTTTGAGGACAACATCCAAGCGGTATACATACACGGTGGATTAAGTGGATTCCAATCGGTACTGACAAGCCAATTTGTTTATATCCCGCATGACGTGGTCATACCGGGCGCTCTTACAGCAGCAGATTTGTGTGATATTACTCGCGCATTAGCCCCGCGGCCGTTGTGTATGGAAGGGCTTGTGGATGTTCTAAACCGCAGGCTTTCATTGAAGGAGAGTCGAACTCTCTATAAATCAACGCTGCAAAATTATCAAAGCATGAAGGCGGCAAACCATTTGTCCATTCATGAAAGGATGACGTCTCCCTCACAGTGGTTGATCAAGCAATTAGATGCCCAGTGATTGAAGTTTCTTCTCAATCAAACTCCTTAATAAAATTTGGTAACTCCAGGCATGGCGACCGGCGGTGTTTCAATCGGTCCCCATTCATATTTCTTAGGACCAAGGTCTTCCTTTGAATTGATGGATTCATCCCAAGAAATTCGTTGGCCGGTATAGGTTGCCATGCGTCCCATGATGGCCAGCATGGTGCTCTTAGCCATGTACTCGCCGTTATTAATAGGCTCCCCGTTGCGAATGGAGGCGAACAGAACGTCATGCTCGGCTTGATAAAAGTTGTTGTCCTCGTGAAGGTAAGTCCACTTTTTCTCATCGCTGATGATGTACAAACCGTTTCTGCTTTCGTTTAAATTGGCTCTTCCTTTCGAACCCGCTACCTGCGCATTTATTTCATTTTTGCATCCGGGCATCTGGCGGCAGTTGCTGAACAACTTCGCTCCATTCTCATATTCATAAGTAACACTGTGATGATCGTAGATATTGCCGTACTCCTCTCCCCTGCGCACCAGGCGGCCACCAATGCCAATCGCGCTGACCGGATATGTATCCTTCATAATCCACGCGCAGATATCCAGAAAATGAACGTGCTGCTCGACGTTGAAATCACCGGACAGCCAGGTGTAATAATACCAGTTCCACATTT
>CAZXSQ010000417.1:0-6104 GCA_964643335.1 uncultured bacterium | reverse complement strand
ATGGCGTGAAGTGGGAAGTTCACGAACCTATGAAAATGAAAAAGAGTTGATCCGGGCTGCCATGACCCAAAATACCACCCCCGAATGGGTTGAACGATGGGAAGACAGAATCCGAGAGGCAATGGAAGAACATAATCAAACAGAAGAAGCTTAACTTTTTTAGGTACGGAACTTAAATTATATTTTGCACTCTATAGCCATAGTTCCCATCTCAGTTTAGCAAGTCCATCTCTTTCAAAACAATTCATCTCTTTTCTTGCATCAACAACAATCAACCGATTCATTCAAACCTTTTCCTTTAAATTTATCAACATTCATTTCTCAGGTTTTACACCAGAGGAATATGGTGGATTTACTTATTAATTATATTGGATCGGGCTTTATCATTTAAATATAAACTCAAATAGGAGGATGCTTTAATGAAATCCAATTTATCAAGGTTCTATAATGTTTTTTTAATTACGTTGATTTTTATTATCGGATTTGTGTTTACAGCGGATTATGTTTGTGCAGCAGAAAGATCCATTACGGATTCCTCGATCACAGAAGCAATTGAAGATGAATTTTTATTCGATCCAGCAGTTCCTTTGAACGATATCGATATCGTCACTAATGACGGCATAGTCACTTTAAGTGGTTCGGTGAATAATATTCTTGCTAAAAACCGTGCTGAGCGCATAGCAGAAACGGTTAGAGGGGTGCGTTCCGTCATCAATAACATAGTTGTAAAACCAACGACTTACCGCAGAGACATTGAAATAGAAAGTGATATCCAAGATGCTCTTGTCATGGATCCGGTAGCCGAATCGTATGAAATCGACGTCGAAGTGGATAATAACGGCGTTGTCACCCTGAACGGTACAGTGGATTCATGGCAGGAAAAACAACTCGTGAAGAAAATCGCCATGGGTGTAAGAGGTGTGACGGAAATCAATAATGAAATCGAAGTAGAATACAAAACCGAACGCCCTGACAGTGAAATCAAATCAGAAATCGAAAAAACATTGCGATGGAACGTATTGGTTGATCATGCGCTTATCGATGTTGAGGTTAATGATGGAAACGTTAAACTCTCAGGAACCGTTGGCAGTGCGGCAGAAAAAACGGAGGCCACAGTCAATGCATGGGCCGCCGGTGTCGATTCCGTCAATAATTCAGGCTTGGAAGTCAAACGTTGGTCACGGGATGAAGATCTGCGCCAAGATAAGTATATTATCAAATCTGAAGAAGAAATACGCCAGGCTGTAGAAGATGCTCTTTTATATGATCCGCGAGTCACTTCAGTCAACGTGGAGATCAAAGTATCCGACGGCACAGTGACTTTGCGAGGTCAGGTCGATAATGTGCGAGTCAAGCGTGCGGCTGCAGAAGATGCACGCAATACAGTCGGTGTAATTAAGGTGGATAATCGGCTAAAAGTTAGATCGCTTGAAGAATTCAGTGATAAAGAAGTGGCTAATCGAGTTCGAGATGCGATTGAAAATGATCCTTATCTTGAACAGTACGAAATCACAGTCGATGTAACCAACGGAACGGCGTACTTATACGGTACGGTTGATACCTATTTCGAAAAGGCTCAGGCTGATGATGCCGCTTCTGGTGTAAAGGGAGTTATCGCGGTCGATAATAACATAACCGTTGAAGATGTGTATGATCCCTACGTCTACGAACCATTTATTGGTCCTTATGTGTATGATTACGACTGGTACGATTACCAGCCGGGATATACATTTAAGTCTGATGCTGAAATCAAGGAAGATATACAAGATCAACTCTGGTGGAGTCCTTTTGTCGATTCTGAGGATGTTCATGTCACCGTAGAAGACGGTATGGCCACTTTAACCGGAACAGTCGATACCTGGTCTGAATATAGAGCCGCTGCCGAAAACGCCTTTGAAGGCGGTGCAAGGTGGGTTGATAACGAACTGGAAGTACAATAAAAATTCATACTGAGAATTTAAATCATATTAGGTGGATCTCGTTGTTTGGTCCACCTAATAGTGATCCTACATTATATTTTTAATCGAAAAGGAGTTCTCATGGCTTTCACTAATGAACAAATCAAAAAAAATATTGTCGATCAGTTTTATTGGGATAACAGCGTCGACGCCTCGGATGTAAAAATTGACATCGCTGATGGTGAAGTCACTTTAACCGGTACCGTGCGTTCCAATGCAGAACGTCAGGCTGCCGAAGCCGACGCCCGGGTAATCCCCGGTGTCCTCTTTGTCAGGAATGAACTGAAAGTCAAATATCCGGAATCGTTTGAAATCCCAACGGATGATGAAATCCAATCCAACATCGTTCAAATTCTTTTTTGGAATCCAAATATCGATTCATCCAATATCGAAGTGGATGCCAATCGGGGATTGGTCACAATAGAAGGCTCTGTAGATGCCTTCTGGAAAAAAATCAAAGCTGAAGAGTTGGCTTATGAAATCATCGGTGTCATTGATGTCGTCAATAAACTATCCGTGGTTCCCACACAAAATGTTGTCGATAAGGCCATTGCGGATGATCTTGTGGCCAATCTGGACAGGAACATTAACATTGACCCAGAGTCCGTCGATGTCAAAGTAGAAGACGGTAAAGTCGCCTTATCCGGTTCAGTCCCCAATTGGAATGCATGGAAAACCGCTCAGGACGCTGCGATTTACACCCTCGGAGTGAAAGCCGTCACCAATAACTTGATTATCAGCGCTGAATAATTATTCAAACAGTTTCACGAATATATCAAAATGATAAGTTCGTGTTACAATAATGTGAGTCTAATAAATGGAGGCGAATCCTGATGAGTTCCAATTCTATATTGACTGCAATCTTTGTAGCGGTTGTTGTTTTGGTTGTCGGTATAATTATAGTTCTTTCCGTTTTTCAAGAGCCTGATATGAAGCGTTTGGAAAATCAACCGATCTCTCCAATCAAAACGGTAACATCTCCCTCAAGATAATATCATTACCGGATAAATATTCTTCCATTCAATTCAACTTCCGGCTTTGTCAATTCATCATTATGATATGAATAAGACCAAACATGATTTAATTAATGCAAACTATTTGGTCATCTGAGGCAATTTCAGGATTGTTGGATCAATGCTCTCTCCTATTAAGTTCCACAATCTGAAAAATACCTGAAAGGTTTGAACATATGATAATACCGTCTGAATTATTTTCAGGGAAAAAACACGGGCTTCTAATATTGTTATTTTGCTTATTTGGATTCCAGGCTGCTCCTGTACTTTTAGCCGATAATGATTCGCCAATCATTTTCGAGGATGGTTTTGAAAGCGGCGATTTGGAAAAATGGGATGCGGACTCCGTCGTGAACGATCCCACCCGCTTGAAATTGACGAACGATCCGGAAGAAGTTTACAAGGGCGAGTATGCCGTTGAAATTACCGCTGTAACAGGAACTCAAACCGGGGCCAAATTAAATAAATGGTTCATGCCCGGATACGATCAGGTTTATGCGCGATGGTACTGCAAATTCGAATCCGATTTCAATCAAGGAAATCATATGCATTTTGTGCACCTGCTGGCTAATCGTCAGGCCAATAAATGGTCTGCTTTTGGCAAAGCCGGAATTAAACCCAGCGGTGATGATTTCTTTACCACCGGTTTGGAACCATGGCGGAATTGGGGTAGAAATTCTCCTCCCGGTGAGATGATGTTTTATTCCTATCATATGGATATGCCCATCGATTCACAGACAAATTTATACTATGGCGAGATGTTCCGGCCGGAAGAAAAATTTATTCCCCAAAGAGGACGTTGGTATTGTATGGAAATGATGGTTAAAGCCAATACCCCTGGTGAAGCTGATGGACAACAGGCCTTCTGGATCGACGGCGATTTAAAAGGACAATTTACAAATATACGCTGGCGTTCCAGCGAAAGCCTGAAAATCAATGATTTCTGGCTGCTTTTATATATTCACGACAGCCCCAAATTAAATCGGGTCTGGTTCGATGAAGTGGTCGTTAGCCGTGAGTACATCGGTCCCATAAAAAACCAAAGCAATGCAGATCATAAAAAATATCGTTGACGATTGAATGGATTTGATACTCAATGAGAAATATCGTTTTGGTTCGTTTGCAAAGTGAAAATAATGTTGTTACCCCTCCTCTGGGAATCGGTTACCTTTTAAAAACTTTGAACTGGATTGAAAACGTCAATCCGGTTTTCATCGATTGTCACCGTGACCATTTAAGTCACGAGGATTTTTTGGAAACCATCCAGACTTTCAATCCACTGTTGATAGGATTTCAAGTTTTTTCTGTTGACTATGCGAATTTTAAATCACTCATTCCACAAGTTAAAGCGATTTGTCCGGATGCCGTTATTGTTGCCGGTGGGCCTCATGTTTCCGGTTTGCCTCAACATACATTGATGGAAAATCCGGCTCTCGATTTTGTAGTCAAAGGGGAAGGTGAAGAAACTTTACCTGGTTTAGTTCAAGCACTTTTGGATAATACTCTTCAAGATGCGATTGTAGAAATTCCAAATTTGGTTTATCGAGAGAACGAAAATATTATACAAAATCAAAACCGTTTAATCGATGTAAATCAATACGGCGCGCCCCATTGGGAATTACTGGAGCCGGATAAATATCCACCCATTCAGCATGGCACCTTTCATAAATCAAACCGGGTTGTACCTATACTCACTTCCCGCGGATGCCCCTATCCCTGCACATACTGTGCCGGCCATCTCATTACCGGTAAACCGATCCGGCTGCGTTCTATACAAGACGTCGCGGATGAAATTCAATACCTTCAATCCCAATACGGATTTAAGGAATTTATCATCGAAGATGAAAATTTCACCTTTTACAAAGATCATGTTCTGCGTTTCGCGGATGAAATTCAATGGAGAAACATTCAATGTTATTTTTCATTCCCCAACGGTGTGAGACTGGACCGAATGGATGAGGACATAGTACGCGCCTTGAAACAGATGGGGACTTATCTAGTCGGAGCGGGGATTGAATCGGCTTCCTCTGTTACCATGAAATCCATCAAAAAAAATTGGGATTTGCAGCAGGTCCGTGACAAAATACGGCTGTTAAAACAATATGACATGATCGTTTTTGGATTCTTCATTCTTGGCTTCCCTAACGAAACTCATGATGGCATAGAAAAAACGATCGACTTCGCCATCCACTCCGATCTGGATAGGGCATATTTCGGAAATTTCATTCCATTACCGGGGAGTGAAGATTTCAACCGTTTGATCAATAATGGGGAACTTAAACTTGATGAAATCGATTGGAAATCTTACACCACTTATTTCGGTAAAATCCCTTACCACCCACCAGCCGTCTCTTCTGAGGATTTGATGAAAGCCGTCAGGCGGGCAACCATCCGGTTTTATCTGCGGCCTAGAATCTTTTGGAATTTTTTGCGGCAAATCGCCCGGCCGGTTTTACTCAAAAGCTTACTGATACGAACTTCGCGTTTGTTTCTTCCAAACCGGACTGGCTGAGAAATTATGGCTTCGTTCCTAAAACAAGACGGGATTGAGCAGTGAGTTCCAATTGAGAGATGCTTTTCAATCCCGCTTTTTCAAGCCAGTTCTGTGCTTCTTCAAGGGTATAACAATCGCCGTTTTCGGTATTCACCAGCATATTGACTGCGAACAAAACTCCCCATTCAGGGCCGGTCCGGCCGGCGTTCAAGAAAAAGTCTTTCAAGCATATACGCCCGCCTGCAGCCAGGGATTCCACGCATTTGCAAACGATCTTAAAATTTTGTTCCGCAGAAAAAATGTGGGCGACATTTGAAACCAAGATAAAATCATATCCCTCTCCCCAGTCCCCCTCTAAAATGTCTCCGGCCATTACTGTAACGCGGTCGCTAACACCAGCTGCTTCAGCATTCTTCTTGGCAATTTCCACTGTTTTTTCATTGTCAAAGACAACCGATTGCAGTTGTGGATTGCGTCTGGTGAACTCAATGGAATAAAGTCCCGGCCCTCCTCCAACATCAAGCATGGTTTTCGCATCCGAGAGTGAGATCGTATCGGCCAATTGCCGGGCGCTGACGCGGGCCACATCGGCCATTGCATTGGCAAAAACCGTTTCATCACCAACAACTTTCGGATCGA
>CAZXSQ010000416.1:0-6116 GCA_964643335.1 uncultured bacterium | reverse complement strand
ATTGTCGCCACCCCCACCGGATCAACTGGCCACTCACTTTCCGCAGGCGGGCCTATTTTGGAACCGCATCTTGCCGCATTGATCATCACTCCTGTTTCTCCCCATTCGCTTTTCAACCGGCCCATGGTTATTGACGGAAGCCGGGAGTTATGCATCCGCTTCCATGAAAGAGCCTCTGAACTGGTCTTGATCCTGGATGGACAAATCCTGTCCACACTTCATCCAACGGACAAGATTAAAATCTGGCGTTCCAAAAACACGATCCCAACCATCTCGTTGCCGGAACGTTCTTTCTCTAAAGTTCTTCGTTACAAATTTAATTTGGGTGAATAAAAAGAAAATTATTGTTTCGATAAGGATTGCTGGAGGTATTTCAGCATTTCACGTTCCTCATCGGAAATGACCGATTCATTCGACTTCTCCGATGAATTCTTATCCAGAAGAGAGTTGTACTTTTTCTTCTCTTTCATAAACAAATGAATGGGAACAGTCGAGCCATCCGGAGAACGTAGCAGAATTCGTTTTTTTAACCTGGGAAATATCTTTTCCATGGTCTCGCGATACAACCGTGTCCGCACTGAATCAGCGTTGTTTTTCACTTCAGGCAACAATGCCAAAAACCGTTGGACATCCCCCTGTGCAGTTGCGATACGCATACTTTTTTTAGCTTCCGCTTTGGCCAGAATTGTTTCCGCTTTGCCTCGTGCGCGGGGTAAAATTTCTTCTTTATATACCCTGGCCTGAGTAATAAGCCGGGACTTATCCTGCCGGGCATTTGTAACATCCTGAAAAGCCTCTTTCACTTCATCCGGAGGTTCTATGGCTTTCCGCTGGATGTTCACGATTGTCAATCCGGTTTGGCATAAATTTAAGCGATCTTGAATATCACTCATCATCTGCTTGGAAAGCAAAGCCCAACCACTGGTTAATGCACCATCCACACTCATCTGCCCGAAATGTTTGGTCACCGATGCTTCACCGGCTTCCACCAAAATAGTTCGAGGTGATTCGGACTGAAAAAGATACTGGCTCAAATCCGAAATAACATATTGAATCAACAATTGAACCCGGAGAACATTCGTATCGCCCGTCAACCATTCCGTCTGCTCCGGAGAAGGTCCGATATTCTTACTCAACTCGGTGATTTTAAAACCGATGGGGATGGACATTACCGTAGTCGTTTCAACCACATACACACGGCCGATCGGCCAAGGTACATGATAATGCAGTCCCGGCGTAACATTTTGATTCACCATGCAGCCAAGGCAAGTCGTAATTCCGGTCTCCTTGGGGGAAACGGCGTATAAACCGGTCAAAAACCACACACACAAAATGCAGACTATGATAATTACCCAATACAATGTTCTCATGGTTCCGGCACGTCTAATAAAAATCGCATTAAATCTGAATCAGCAGGAATGATGACTGAATCTTCCGTAGTCAGAATCTTGTCATACATAAGCAAAGAACGGTAAAAACGGTAGAATTGCGGGTCCTGTTTAATGGCCTTTGCATAAATTGTGGCAGCTTCTGCTTCACCTTCACCAAGAATTTTTGAAGCCTCAGATTCAGCGGATGCAATAATTTTGGCTTGTTCCCGTTCGGCAGAAGCGCGAATCTTCATTGCCTCTTCCCCGCCTTCAGAACGAAACCGTGTAGCGATTTGCCTGCGTTCTTCCCGCATTCGCTGGAAAACCGATAACCGGTTTTGTTCATGATAATTCAGGCGGCTTAATTGCAAATCCATAATTTCAACACCATAAACGGTTTGAACGGTCTCTTTTACATTCTTGGCGATATTGCCCACAACGTCTTCCAATTGGGCTTCTTCCGGCTCGACTGAAATCAATTTAGAAAATGGGGCTTCTCCCAATGCTGCTCCAATAGAAGAAGCCACCGCGAAGGACAAACGGGCCTCCGCGCCGGTTTGATTGCCAACCGCCTGCATGAATTGAACCGGTTCAGCAATCCGCCAGACCATGTAGGCCTGAACCATGACATTCTTCTTATCCCGCGTCAGATACTCCTCTCGTGGGAGTGTCAGTATTTGCAGCCGTTTGCTGTATTTTTGCACCTGCTCCAAAGGGAAAGGCCATTTAAATTTCAATCCTGGTTCCGACAGTGTTCTTACAGGATTACCAAAAAAAGTAACAACAGCATACTCAGTCACATCCACAACTAAAAAACACTGCATTACCAAAATCAGGATAACAACAACACCAGCAATGATATAAAAAAAACGTCGTGAGGTCATAAATTCATCCCCGCTTTCATCGTTTCACTTTTCATTGAAAGAGAAAAAATCACTCTCCATTAACCAAAGATCAAAATCAGTCCAGCGAGTAGCCCCCGGCACTATAGTTTTTGAGATATGAAGGAAAGAATCGTCAATCGCTTCATACCATAAACGCATACGGGTCTCTTCAGGCCATTTCATGTTGCATTCCGCTAATTGCATAAACGATGCAGATTCACCTTTAGCATTGAGGATACGCGAAGTTTTTTTGGCTTGAGCATTTTCGAGCATCTGAGCCGCTTCTCCCCGAGCAAGATGAATTTGTTTTTCCTTTTCTACCAACGCCTCATTCTTCTGCTTTTCCCGATCTTCTTCCGCACTGGCTACATCCCGAAAGGCATGATGCACCTCAACCGGGGCGTGCACTCTGAGCAATTGGATCGAAAGCAAATCAATCACACCTGGCATGGCCACTTCCAGCAACTCACGTGCATGAGCGGCAGCCTTTGATTCGATTTCCCGCCGCGCGGTTGTATAAGCCGTGTCAATTTTCATCAAGGCAAGAGTATGAGTCAAAGCCGTCTGCATGGCAGAATGAATAATCTGCTCCGGATTTTCTACCTCAAAAATATAATCCGCCGCCTGCTTGATTTTATATCGTGCCACAGCGGAAATATCAAGCATATTCTCGTCACCGGTCAAATACAAAGAGGTATCGATGGCGTTTAAATTTTGATTTTCGTTTTGAACGCTTTTATTAAGACTCAGCTCCAGAGTTTGTACTTTCTCGACTTTGACTTTTAGATCGCTTGAAATGGGTGGCGGCAGGTGAAAATACAAACCGGGCGGCAAATTTGTCGAAACTGGTTTCCCAAAACGTTGGATGATTCCGATTTCTCCTGAAGCCACGACAAAAAAACATGATTGGATCATTACATAGAATAATATGAGAACCAAAAGAAAAAGCATCTTGTTTTGAGTCGGTTTAATACCTGAAAATGAAGCAATGGCATTCCCTGCACTTCGCCATTCTGCGGGAACCGGAGATTTCCACATGCCTTTTATCAGCAATACCAGCAGCAGAATGCCCGAAAGTGTGTTGATCCACCCCAGTTCTTCCGTTTGTGCCTCCCCGACATTCATATCCAATGATATTTGAAAATACTGGCAGTACCAATTTAAAGACGCACCAATTAATATACTAATGACAATGATGGCTACCAGATAAAGCAACGTGGATCGCCGCCCTAGCACTTTTGTTAAAAGTGGGATCGAACTGATATTCGTAGCCGGACCGGCTAAAAGAAACACTAAAGCCGCACCCGGTGAAAGCCCTTTGGCGATCATCATCGCAGCAACCGGTGTGGAAGCGGTGGCACAAATATACATCGGCATACTCACCGCCAGCATGATTAACAGGGAAGTAAATCCCTGACCAACCCACCCACTGAAAATCCAATCCGGTATCCAAGCTGAAATAATGGCGGAAAGAATAAACCCAAGCACTAGCCAATATGCGAGATCATCGATTAAATCGACAAACGCATACCGGAAAGTTTCACGCCACCAGACTTGTTTTCTTGTTGAGTCAGCAACCGGTTCATCTTCACACCCGCAACAAGTCATTTCTTCGGAACTACTGTTTTCTTGCTCATCGTTTCCTCGTTCCCCCCAACGATTGACAGTGATCCCTGCAGCCAACGCAGTGACAAATGCAGCTAATGGCCGCAAAATGGTCATGGTCAAATCCATCAATCCATAAGTCAGTGCAATAGAATCCACCCCCGTCTCAGGGGTGGAAATAAGGAAGGATGTAGTCCCACCTCGGCTCGCTCCCTTCTTCCTTAGCGTGGCGGCCATGGGCAGTACTGAACAGGAACACAGCGGCAGTGGGATACCACAAATGGACGCCATCAACACAGACTTCCAATCACGTTTTCCCACCAAGGACACGATTTGCTCAGCAGCAACAAAGGTATGGATTATACCCCCAATCAAAAATCCAATCAGCAGATACGGAGCAGCCAGTTGAATAACCAACCAGAATTCGTAAATGAACGCCATGAAACTAAATCTCGTTTCAATTTTAATAAATCAGGACAATTTTTTTTTAATCGGCTAATCAGCCATAGATCAAACTTCTTAAAATTTGGTATAACAGGCAAGCCTTTAGGGAAGTGAAAAAGTCTTTAAAATCCACCTATTTAACAAAAATTTGATCCGAAGTAGGAATGAATTTCATCTAATGAATCTGTTTTCAGTAAGAATTCTTCAATTTGTTTCAGTTTTTCAATAGATGCAATATTTTTGACTCGCTCGCAAAGTGGAAGTCCTTCCGCCCCGAATTTCATTTTTAAAGCCAGTTGAATTCCTTCCTGCAGCCCTTCCCGTTTCCCCTCCTGAAGCCCTTCTTCTTTCCCTGCCACTCTTCCTTTTTCGATCCCTTTCTCAAATCCCTGTTCCATCCATTTTTCTGCAAGTGTTGGCATGAGTTCACCTCCCCGTTCGGGCAATGCTTTTTGAATACCTTGCTGGATTGTTTTTTCATCAATCTTATCTGTAGCACTACAAAGGTATTTTAATGCTGTTTCCAAAAATTCCAATGCAGTTTGCTCGCTTTCTAACTCTGAAAGAAGATTACATGTGTATTCGAACCACTTCCCAATGTCCTCACTGAAAATATGTTTGCATAAAGAATACATTGCACGGTATAGAATCTGTCCCTTGATTTGCTTATCACTGTATTGGGATAAATCACTCAACTCATACTGAAAATCAGGGATGTATTTTACGTCCATTCCTGGTTTATCCACTAAATCACTAAATCTTATGCCTACATTCCACTTTTCTAAACCATGATGAAAAATCAGGGGAATAATGACGGGTAACTTGTAGCTTTTGGTTTGGTTTTGATGAGTGTGCCATATATTAACCATATAGCGCAACATTTGTAAAGCGGCCATGGAGTCGGGATGACTTTTATGCTCGAAAAGTATATATATCAAGACACCAGTACCATCATTCGTGTTTACCTTGTAAAGCAGATCAGAATAATGTACTTTGAGGTTTGGATCAACAAAAGTATCCTTGGTAATTTCCAACGTATCCAAATCCAGATGGGCTAAAACCTCAGCGGGCAGGTAATTTAACAAATGATCCCTGGCTATCTCTTTTTTCGAAAACATCTCTTTAAAAAAAAGATCATACGGATTAATTAATTCGAACATGGTTTTCTCATTAATATCATTTTAATTGCTGAAAATGTAGTTATTTAAGTTTTTCTTAATTACACAGTGCCTAAAGAATGAAGAACTATTAATACTATAAATTATGATTCTAAGTTATCAATCTTACAATAAATGCATTTATACACAAAAATAACTGTTAGGTAAAGTTTGATGATCCAATAATGAGACATTCACTATCGGTTGCATGGGAAGATGAGTAGATAATTTCTTTCCGTACCTTGACGATTAATCCTTTGCACACTTTCATTTCTCTTTTATCGAGATTTAAATAGAACCACACTTTACAGCCCAAGAAAACCTATGGTATTTAGCACGTATGTCTTTATATTTGTTTATCTTCCCATAACCCTGGGCGTATATTACCTGCTTCCTTTCAAATATAAGGCTTTCTGGCTTACGATCACCAGTTACATCTTTTATGGCTGGATGCGGCCGGGTTACTGTGCGCTTCTCGCCTCGGCCACATTGTTGAATTTTTACTGCGGGCGGATGATGATGTCTTCCTCCACGAATAGGGGGAAACGCGTTTGGCTGACCATTGCGGTTGCAGGCAGTCTGGGGCTGTTGGGCTTTTACAAATATGCCGGGATGTTCACCTATTGGGCGGACACCGTCGCGCAGTTGTTTATTAC
>CAZXSQ010000415.1:0-6121 GCA_964643335.1 uncultured bacterium | reverse complement strand
TGCTCCGTCCTTTTTGTTGATCATTATGTCGAATGACTTATGCGCAGTTATATACAACACAAACCTATGCCCTGACTGCGTTGCGCTTGAAAAGGAACAGCTCAGAGAAGAAAGATTCCTTTATTATGCTCGAAAAAAGTCTGAAAACAGTTGTTCAATGGGCAATCCGTTTGATTTGCATCCCAAGGCGCAAAGTCACAAAAATAGTTCCGGCGCAGACCAAAGCAGCGATCCAGGCTCCCTTGAAACTGAATATTCCGAGTTGAGCGACCATGACAATGACAGCGTTTTCAATGATTCTGCTTTTGACGATTCTGGATTTGATGACGGAGGATTTGGAGATGGAGGATTTGGGGATGGCGGAGCTGGGGGTGGTGATGATAGTGGTGGGGGATTTTGAAATTACCCAGATTTGCGAAATGCCTCTTTTTATCCTTTCCCATCCAATCTATTCCTATGTACGATTCGCTTTCTCTTGGCCCGACTCCTTATGAAGAGCCTTGCCAGCAGTTAGGCTCTCCAGACTATTCTGAAGCAGAAGCGAAGAAAGAATGCAGACGGTTTATTGATTTACTTAGGAGCAAATTCGGAGATGAACCGCCTGGAGCAAAACTGAAGATAACCAGAAATCCACATGATTTTGGTGAGTACTTTGATGTCGTTGTGCAGTATGATCCGAATGTCGAGGAAGCAGTGGAGTATGCTTTCAGGCTGGAGAGGGAGTTGCCGGGGAATTGGGATGTAAAGTATTGAATTTTATCACTTTAGCAAATAGGAATATTGCTATTCAAAAAAATTTCTCTTTGAGTTAGATACCAATAATGGTTTTCCGCTAGTTTTTCAATCTATTTAGGACAAGAATCGTATTTTTGCAAAATCCACGCCAATAAAAAAATTATTTCAGAGAAATCATCTTCTTCTTCTTCAAAAATAACTTATAGGCCTTATATGAAGGTTGGATATTTGTTGAAATGGTGAAAAAATAGAGTCAGTCTCTTTTATTCTTAAAAGAATGTATTCACTGTCGTCAAGAAAACACACAGCATAAACCACAGAAACTAATAATAATTAGTAAAATTTTGATCAATCGGCGCTGGGCTTTGTTGTACTACGTGCCATGAAAGCGCGGGATATAAAATTTCGTCGAGTGTGGAACCCGGATCAAATCAAAGCCCGACAGTGGGAAGGAGGCCGTAGCCCGAGTGCATGGTGTTTTAGATCTTTCGGAATTGTCTCCCATCGCGTGTTATTTTTTGGGTGTTTGTGGATTTTGCGATTGAAAAATCTCGAAAAAAACGCGCAAGTATAAAAGTGCAGCTCGAATCGATCATCGATTCGCTTTTAAATCGCGCATGAACTTAACAAGAGAAAACCCCAAAGATTCCTTTTCAATGAATTCCCTTTTACATAATTAACGAGTGTAAGGGATGCTTGGGTGCAAGAAATATAATAAAATAAATCTGTGATTGGGGTAAATCGCCGATTTAACTCCGAAATTGCTGAAAATTCTTTCTAGAATCCGTATTCTAACACAGTATTCAAAAAAACATGTGAGGAAAGGTTCTTTGGGAGAACAGGATGGAAAATAATTAGAAATCCATGATAGCAAAGTGCTATTTTTCGAAGGTTTGTAGTATGGTTAGATTATTAACAAAACGAACGCAATATTATAAAAATGAATCACGTTTCAATTATATTTTCAGGTTCCTGGCCGTGCTTTTTGGGATAATCCTCATCGCCGCCCACATGACTGCAGCCGATGCCATGATAGATTCGAATTCAAGTGCGGTTATCAGCTCTGGGGCGGAAATTGATTACCCACCGTTTAGTATCGTAAACGATGCTGGCGAGGCCAGCGGTTTTTCTGTGGAATTGATGCGTGCGGCCTTAGCGGCCATGAGGCGCGAAGTAACGTTCCGTACCGGTCCGTGGGCCGAGGTACGAGGCTGGCTGGAACAGGGCGAAATCCAAGCCCTGCCTTTGGTGGGACGTACACCTGAGCGAGAAGTACAGTTTGATTTTACCGTACCCTACATGTCGCTCCACGGTGCTATCGTAGTAAGGAAGGACGAGACCGGTATTCGCGAACTGACCGACCTGCGTGGTCGCCGGGTAGCCGTAATGAAAGGTGACAACGCCGAGGAGTTTTTGCGGCGAGAGGAGCGCGGTATCGACATCCACACTACACCCACCTTCGAAGTCGCCCTGCATGAATTGTCTGATGGCCGGCATGACGCGGTGGTGATACAGCGGCTGGTGGCACTGCGTCTTATTCAGAAGACCGGCCCATTGAAGGCTTCAAGCAGGATTTCTGTTTCGCCGTCCGGGAGGGTGACCGGGATACCCTGGCCCTACTCAATGAGGGATTGGCCATCGTGATGGCCGACGGCACTTACCGCCATCTGCACGCCAAGTGGTTTGCCGCCATGCAATTACCCTCGGATCGACCCATTGTGGTCGGCGGCGACCGGAACTTTCCACCCTTCGAATACCTGGACGAAAACGGCCATCCATTTGGTTATAACGTAGACCTGACCCGCGCCATCGCCCGAGAGATGGGCTTGAATATCGAGATTCGGCTCGGTCGCTGGACGGAACGGATGAACGCGCTAAAAACCAAAAAAATCGATGTTTTGCAGGGCATGTTCTATTCAACCAGCCGTGATCAATATTTTGATTTCACCCCAGCGCATACAGTGAGCCACTACGTGGCGGTGGCGCGCAAAGGCGAGGGGCCCGCGCCGGAAACCATAGAAGCATTGGCAGACAAACGCATCGTGGTCGAACGCGGCGACATCCTGCACGATTTTGCTCTTGAGCACGGATTGGAAAATCAGATCACCATGGTGGATGACCAGGAAGAAGCACTTCGCGAACTGTCCAAGGGCAAGCACGACTGCGCATTGGTGTCACGGATCACAGCCCTTTTTCTGATCAACAAACATGGCTGGACCAACTTGGTACTGGGGAAAAAAACACTACTCGTTTCTGAATATTGTTATGCAGTGGCTAAGGGCCAAAAAGCGCTGCTGGCCCAGTTCAGCGAGGGCTTAAAGGCGCTGGAAAACAGCGGAGAATACCGTAGGATTCATGATAAGTGGCTCGGTGTTTATAAGAAAAAACCTATTTCTTTTCTGACCGCATTGCGTTACTCGGCCATGATTATTATCCCGTTGCTGGTGATTCTGTTGGCCGCTTTTGCATGGTCCTGGTCGCTACGCCGACAAGTAGCGGAAAAAACAAAGGCGTTGCAGGAGAGCCTGGACCGTTTCCGGTATGTCTTTGAGGCAGCAAACGTAGGCAAATCGATCACGCTGCCGACGGGCGAGATCAACGCCAACCGGGCCTTTGCTGATTTTGTGGGATACGCGCCCAATGAGTTGAAGGGCAAACGATGGCAAGATCTCACCCCGGCTGAAGATATTGAGACTATCGAAAAGGCCCTAATGCCTATATTAAAGGGAGATAATGATACGGCGCGTTTCGAAAAGCGCTATTTACACAAGAGCGGAAAATACCTATGGGGCGATGTGAGTGCCGTCATGCGCCGCGATGCGGATGGCAATCCTCTCTACTTCATTACCACCGTGGTGGATATCAATGCCAGAAAACAAGCTGAAGCGGCATTGCGAACAAGCGAGGAATACCAGCGCGCCATGATCTCCTGCTCGCCCGTGGCGTTGTACACCATTGATTTGGATGGGAATGTGCTCAGCTGGAACCATTCCGCGGAAAGGATATTCGGCTGGCGCGCCGAGGAAATCATGCACAAACCGCTCCCGATTGTTCCTGACGAAAAACGCATGGAATTCGACGCGCTGCGAAGACAGGTCTTGGAAGAGGGTGGTTTTTTCGGAATAGAACTGATGCGGTTGAAGAAGGATGGCACTTTGTTTCCAATCAGTCTTTCTGTTGCGCCTGTTCGCAACGACCGGAATGAAGTGATTGGCATTTTAGGAGCGGCTGAAGATATTACAGAACGTAAAACATATGAGAACAGGCTAGAGTGGAATTTGAGACGTAATGAATTACTCTCGGAAACAGCCTCGCTTCTGCTGCAAAGCAATGATCCTCAGGCCCTTGTTGAGAGACTTTGTCGCCAAGTCATGGAATTCATCGATTGCCAGGTTTTTTTCAATTTCCTGGAAGATCCACAAAAAGGAAATTTGCACCTGAACGCCTACGCCGGTATTCCCGAATCAGAAGCAAGAAAAATCGAGCGGCTCGAACACGGTATTGCCGTCTGCGGCTGGGTCGCGCAAAATCGTCAACCTATGATTTGCGAAGATATCCAGAACCGTGACGATGCACTGACAGATTTAGTGAAATCGTACGGCATTCAGGCGTATTGCTGTCATCCACTAATGTTCCAGGATCGCCTAATTGGAACGCTGTCTTTCGGTCGTTGTTCACACCCCCGTTTTGAAAAGGAAGAAATCGACTTGATGGCATCGGTGACAAATCTCGTAGCTGTGGCGATGAACCGGATTGAGACGGAGAACAAACTGCGGGATAGTGAGTCGCGTTTTAGAATGTTCGCTGAATTGGCCCCATTGGGCATCGTAATTTCGGATGAACAAGAAAATGTACTTTACGCTAATCCAAGATTCACTGAGATCTTTGGATATACGATAGAAGACATGCCTTCGGTGCAGCAGTGGTGGGAATTGGCGTATACCGACGAAGCCATGAGAAGCAGCATTAGAGAGGAATGGCAAAAAGCAGTTGAGGAATCCAGGCGCACACAATCGGAAATCAAGCCTATGGAGTACCCGGTGACATGCAAGGACGGAAATGTACGCCATATCGAATTTCGTATGGCCGCCACTGATAATTTGAATGTCGTGATATTCACAGATATCACGGATCGCAAAAAAGTCGAAGGCGAGCACGAAAAACTCCAATCCCAGTTTTATCAGGCCCAGAAGATGGAGTCCGTGGGTCGGCTGGCTGGCGGCGTAGCCCATGACTACAACAACATGCTCAGCGTAATTATCGGACACGTGGAACTCGCTTTGGGAAAAACAGCGCCGAACGATCCCTTGCAAGAGGACTTGAAAGAAATTCTTGGTGCGGCCAAGCGTTCTGCAGACATAACACGCCAGTTGCTGGCTTTCGCTCGCCGGCAAACCATCGATCCCAAAGTAATCGACCTGAACGAATCCGTGGAAGGGATGCTCAAGATGCTGCGCCGGCTTATCGGTGAGGATATCGATCTATCCTGGCAGCCTGGCCCTGGCCGGATGACGGTCTTCATGGACCCATCCCAGATTGATCAAATCTTAGCCAACCTGTGCGTCAATGCACGGGACTCCATCGGCGGTGTGGGCAAACTCATCATCGAAACCGGCCATATCCATTTTGACGATGAATATTGCGCCGTGCATGCCGGATTCATTCCAGGTGATTTCATCATGTTGGCCGTGAGTGACGACGGCTGCGGCATGGACAAAAATACATTGGAGAATATTTTCGAGCCATTTTTCACCACCAAAGGTATAGGAGAAGGCACCGGCCTGGGATTATCCACGGTATTCGGCATCGTCAAGCAGAACAATGGCTTCATCAATGTGTACAGCGAGCGGGGAAAAGGTACAACCTTCAGAATCTACCTGCCGCCGCATGTGGAAGAAGAAAGGGGAATAAAAGCGCCGGAAGCGTCGGTCATCCCTGTCAGCCACGGAGAAACCGTACTGATCGTTGAAGATGAAGCGTCCATTTTGAACTTGGTCCAAAAGATTCTTGAAAGTTTGGGATACAACGTCCTGGCGGCGTCCACACCTAGTGAGGCAATGGCCCTGGCGAAAGAACATGTCGGCAACATTCATCTGTTGATCACAGACGTGGTTATGCCAGAAATGAACGGCCGCGATCTAGCAGAAACCCTTCAAACCCATTATCCGGCACTCAAGGTCTTATTCATGTCTGGCTATACCGCCAACGTCATCGCGCATCGGGGAGTTCTGGAGGAAGAGGTAAATTTCATCCAGAAACCATTTTCTAATCAGGATTTGGCGATGAAAGTGCGGAAACTCTTGGAAAGCTGATCAACGTGGTGAACTTTGATGGTACCCGTTCACAGCTTACATTCCATTGATTTTGTTCCCCAAATCACTTGCGA
>CAZXSQ010000414.1:0-6163 GCA_964643335.1 uncultured bacterium | reverse complement strand
AGCCAACATAAGCGATAGGTGTGGAGAGGTATTTGTTTTGCCAGGGGGTATGATGATGCGGGGGGTAACTGCCGTTGTCCAAACGATACATTTCCTGGGCGGTGACGAAGTTCCGCATCTCGGCTTCGGTCTTCGATACCTTGGCCCGGATTTGCGCGTTTAAGAAATTCGGAACGGCGATAGCGGCCAAAATGCCAATAATGGCAACCACGATCAATAATTCGATCAATGTAAATCCAACAGTCGCTTTTATTTGTTTCATCATAATTTCACCTATCCTTCAACATGCTTTCAATTATTTGGCTCTAGGTGCATCCGGTGCATTCTTTTGGGGCAGCCATTTAGTCAGAGACTTTTTGATTCCTTTATTTTCAGGTTGGCCGGCCAGATTGGTCCATTCCAATGGATCGTTTTTATGATCATACAATTCCTCGGTGCCATCCGAATAACGAATATAACGCCATCGCTCTGAGCGGATGCTATGATTCTTTCGCCCATGTGTGGTTAAAACCGGCCGATCCCATTCCTTATCGGGATCGTTCAACAGCGGGGTCAGGCTGTTGCCTTCCAGTTCTTCACGTACAGGTAAATCACATAATTCATTCAATGTGGGGTATAAATCGAGCAGGCTGACTGTGCGGTGGCAGCGTTGGCCTTTATTCATTGAATTAGGAACAAAAATAATCAAAGGCATGCGCGTCGCTTCTTCCCACAAAGCAAATTTTCGCCAATGCAGTTTTTCTCCCAAATGCCAGCCATGGTCACCCCAAAGCACGACAATTGTATTGCCGGCATAGTCACTTCGATCCAGGGCATCGAGTAATTTTCCTACATTGGTATCGGTATAGTTGATGCAAGACAGATAACCAGAAACCGCTTTTCTCCAGTTTTCTGACTCGGTCACTTTTTTGTGATCTTTTTCTGGTCTTGCCATTCGTTTGCCGATTGGCGGAACATCCTCGAGGTCGTCTTCGTTCACATTTGGCAATGTAATCTCTTCCGGCGGGAACTTGTCAAAATATTTATGCGGTGCGTACCAAGGCAAATGCGGACGGAATAAACCGCAGGCCAGGAAGAAAGGCTTATCATGTTTTTCCTGCAAAAAATCAATTCCCCAGTTGACGACTTTGGTGTCATCCATTTCCTCGTCGGGAACATCGATTGGTCCCCAGTCGAAGTGAGCAGTTTTAGGAATCCCGTTCAGCGGTTTATTTTCAGGTTGTGGATCGCTTCCTCTTGGAATGTATTCATGCCAGGCGGGTAAGTCCTTTGAATGCCGTCCATGAAAAATTTTCCCTCGGCCAACCACAAGATAGCCATTATTTTTAAAATGATTCGGCAGAGTCACGGCCTCCGGCAAAACCGGTCTCCATGGTTGGTTGTTATGATACACTCCCGATGTAGAGGGCCTTATGCCGGTAAGCAGACTTGCCCGTGAAGGATTGCAGGCCGGGGCGGAACAATAGCAGCGCGTGAACAACACCCCCCGTTGGGCCAACCGGTCAATATTCGGTGTTTTGGTATTGGGATGGCCGCCAAGGCAGCCAATCCAATCGTTCAAGTCATCGATAGCGATAAAAAGAACATTCGGCTTTTGTTTGTTTTCTCCCGCTTGTATCCCTTTTTCTCTAGCCAATGTAAGAAAGGCTGTGCTCAATACTGAATTCTTTATAAACTCTCGACGGTTTGGCATTTAGTTAAACTACCCCCAACGTTATTAGATTAGTGGAAATAATTTATCCTGTTTTACGATTGTCCACCATAATTATTGATTGTCAATATAGAATGATGGAAAAAGTAATGATGCCATTCCAGAGCCTTCTGATTGAATTTTAAGAAAATGTTTCGTAAAATGCCTCCAATCCCTCGTGCCGGATTGCATCATGGTTTTCAGACCCCTTGGTTATTCATCAAAAGTGGAGAAATCATGCCTGAATTAACTCGGCCTCATGATCGTTTTTTCAAAGAAATGTTTTCAAAAAAAGAAGTGGTCAGCCACCATTTGCAAAATTTCCTACCTAAAGAAGTTCTATCCTATTTGGATTTGGATACTTTAGAAATTAGCAAGGACACTTTCATTGATCCAAAACTGACAGAACACTATTCCGATATGCTTTACAAGGTTAACACGAAAGAAGGCACTGGAGTCTTTGTTTATATTCTTTTCGAACATAAAAGTCATCCTGAACCCAAGATCGCATATCAGTTATTGCGTTATCTGCTAAATATATGGGATACGTTACCTGAGCCAACGATCAACAAGTTGCCAGTTATTATTCCTCTTGTGTTTTATCACGGTGTGGAAAAGTGGAATATATCCACAAAATTTAGTGATCTTATGGATATCCCGAAACCGTGCACGAAATACGTTCCTGATTTCTATTACGAGCTGAATGATTTATCCCAGTATAGTGATGACGAAATTAAGGTACCGATTATAAACCGTGCAATGTATTTATTATTAAAACATATTTTCAGTGAGGACATTGGGAAGTGGTTCGACTACACATGTATTCTTCTTAGCCAGTTAGAAAGCGAGCAAACTGCATTGGAATTTTTGGAAACGGCATTAAAATACCTGAGTAGTGCTTCAGAGGAAATCGATGAAAAGACAATCCAGCAAAGTATAAAAAAAGCTTTGCCCATGCGGGGAGAAAGAGTTATGCCAACACTTGTAGAAAAATGGCTAGAGCAAGGAAGAGAAGAAGGAAGAGAAGAAGGGATTGAGAAAGGGATTGAGAAAGGGAAAATTGAAGGACTGCAAGAAGCAATCCAGATTGTCTTGAAATCAAAATTCGGTGCAGAAGGGATTTCACTTTGTGAACGGGTAAATAACATTGATTCCGTGGAAAAACTTAAACAAATCGAGGAAAAATTGTTGCAGTCGGATTCAATAGAAGAAATTGGTTTTTATTTATGAGGATTTAAGAGAGAGGGAAAAGCGGACAAGATGTCCACACCCCCAAGATGTAAGCGTACTTTTTATGTTAGGAGTGAAATACTGACAGGATGTCCTTGATCCGTGAAATTTTGTGAATCCAATTGTGTGTTCCAGTAGTTCAAATAGGGAGTTGATATGTGTCCGCATTGTGGGGAACCTTTAGTGGTTTACGAGTTAGAAGGAATTGAGATTGATCACTGCGTCGAGTGCGGGGGAACCTGGCTGGATGCAGGTGAGTTAGAATTGATCGCCGAATTCAGTGAAGTGGAATCAGGGGAGTTATCCAACGCCCTTTACTCACCCAAGAAACAACAGCATATCGACCGCCGCTGTCCACGCTGTAATAAAAAAATGAACAGCATCCATATCGGGCAGCAGGAAAACATTGAAGCCGAAACATGCCCTTATGGACATGGCCTTTGGCTGGACAAAGGCGAACTTCGAGCCATCATTAATTCTTATAGTCAAGGAGAAGAAGGAAGCGTTGCGAGGTTTTTCGGCAATTTATATCAGGATGAATTGAAATCGAATTCAAATTCATAATAAAGGAGGAGTGTAGATGGACCCAATTTACATCGTGCTTATTATTATTGTCGTTGTATTTATCGGGCTGATCTTGTGGTTTGCAGGGGCTTACAACAGTTTGGTTCGTTTCCGCAATGAAGTCAAAAATGCCTGGTCGCAAATTGATGTGCAACTGAAACGTCGTCATGACCTGATTCCGAATCTCGTTGAAACCGTCAAAGGATATGCAGGTCATGAAAAATCAACTTTGGAAGAGGTGATCAAGGCACGTTCTCAAGCAGTATCCGCCAGCGGAGTTCAAGAACAAGCCCAAGCCGAGCAAAACCTGAGCGGTGCACTGGGAAGACTGATGCTGATTGTCGAACAATACCCCGATCTCAAGGCCAATCAGAATTTTCTCGCCTTGCAGGAAGAGCTGACGTCAACTGAAAACAAAATCGGGTTTGCAAGGCAGTATTACAACGATACCGTGATGAAATACAACACCAAAATTCAGAGCATCCCTTACAATATTTTCGCAGGGATGTTCAATTTCGGCGAGGAACCGTATTTCGAACTGGAAGATGCCTCCGAGCGTGAAGCGCCAAAAGTACAGTTTTAAACATATAACTATCTAAAAAACTATGTGGGAAGTAATACGTAGCAATCAACGCCGTTCGTGGATTTTGATCAGTTTGATGGGAGTGATCCTGGTCGTTTTGGGATTTGTGGTTGGTATGGTGATCGATCCCGAATATGGGGGGCCTATTGGTACGCTGGCAGCCTTGGGATTATGGCTTATACTGCTTTTAATTGCATTTTGGCAGGGAGATAAAATTGTTCTGCTCACTTCCAATGCACAGAAAATCGAGAAAAAAGACGCTCCCCAACTGTGGAATATCGTTGAGGAAATGACAATCGCTTCCGGCTTAAGCAAAATGCCGGATGTCTACATTATCGACAGTGACTCCCCCAACGCTTTTGCCACCGGCATAAAACCGGAGAAAGCAGTCGTGGCTGTGACTTCAGGATTACTGAAACGTCTTAATCGTGATGAACTGCAAGGGGTTGTCGCCCATGAACTGGGTCACATCAAAAATCTGGATATCCGTTTTATCACTCTTGCTGCCGTAATGATGGGAACCATTGTTATCATATCCGATACGTTTCTTCGTTCGCTTTGGTTCGGCGTGGGTCATACCCGGCGGCGGCGTTCCAAAGGCGGGCAGGAACAAATCATTATTTTAGCTGTAGCGATTGTGTTTGCGATCCTCGCACCGATCATAGCCCAACTGTTGTATTTTTCTTGTTCCCGCCGGCGTGAATATCTAGCCGATGCATCCAGTGCTCTCTTCACCCGTTATCCAGAAGGCTTGGCCTCGGCGCTGGAAAAAATTTCACGCCGTACTGAAAGCATGAAAAAGGTGAACCGCGCTGTCGCCCCGATGTATATCATCAATCCATTGCAAAGCCGCTCGGTTGCCGGTTTGTTTTCTACCCATCCGCCTACAGAAGATCGTATCAAAATCCTTCGCAGCATGGCCGGTGCCGGTCTGGTGGAATATGAAGCTGCCTTTCGCCAAATCCAGGGAGAAAACAAACACTGTATAGGCGAAAGAACGCTCTCATCGGCTGAAAGTATACAAAAACGAGAAGCCCGGTCTGAGCCGGATAAAAAGAAAGAATCCATCGCACGGCTGCAGGAAGTGAACGACCTTCTTACACGTTACGGAGGTTTCACCTTCATTCCGTGCGTCTGCGGTGTCAGGATCAAAGTGCCACCGGAATTCAAGCGTGATACTATCGGCTGTCCCCGCTGCGGGCGGAACCATCCTATACCCGCCGATGGAGATTCTGCAATCAGAAATTGATGCAATACCGCCGTCCCGGCGGCAGTATAAACAAATCAGCAGGATGCCGGCTTTGCAGTTACTAATCTCTTTGGCTAGATTTTTTGCAACTTTTCTCTATCCTCATGCGTAAACTTGATAATGGCTTGTTTTGTGAATGACGGGATAATTCTTATTCACTTTATTTTCATGTAAAATCTTACGGCCTGGCGGCTATCCATGCCCATAAATCATTTGTTCCATAACGAGATAAACTATGATCGCCGTTGAACACTTATCTAAACGATCCGGAGAATTGAGGGCGGTTGACCGCATCTCTTTTGAGGTGCAGACGGGCGAACTCTTTGGATTTCTCGGTCCGAACGGCGCCGGTAAAACTACCGCTATTTCCATGATATGCGGATTGTTACAACCCAATGAAGGGACAGTCCGAGTTGAAGATTATGATGTGTGGGAAAACACCAAAACAGCTAAAAAAATCATGGGGCTTGTTCCTCAAGACCTGGCGTTGTATGAAGAATTCAGTGCGAGGGAAAACTTAATGTTTTGGGGGGGGTGTATGGAACGCCGCGGTCTCGGTTGAAGACAAACATGGATGAAATCCTCGAACGTGTGGGGTTGACTGGCCGGGCTAAAGAACCTGTCTCGCGTTTTTCCGGGGGTATGAAACGAAGGCTCAACCTAGCCATCGGCTTAATTCACAAACCTAAAGTGCTTCTGCTTGACGAGCCGACAGTCGGTATAGATCCCCAGGCACGAAACAATATTTTGGAAATCATTCGCGATATCGCCCGAGAAGGCACGACCATTCTTTTCACTACCCATCACTTGGAAGAAGCCGAAAAATTGTGTGACCGCATCGCCATCA
>CAZXSQ010000413.1:0-6171 GCA_964643335.1 uncultured bacterium | reverse complement strand
GTTATAGCGGTTTGCGCAACGTGATTCAAAGAGCCAGTCAATAAAAAGGAATTAAAATGAGTTTTTCTATTTCAGCATCAGGTATGACATCCCAACGCATCCGCATGGATGTGATTGCCAATAACATCGCCAATGCCAATACCATGATTACGGCGGAAGGTTCACCCTATCGAAGGCGTGATGTAATTTTCGAAGCGACCGGACGTACTTTCTCCGAATCCTTGTCCACTGCCCGCCGGCGATTGAATCGAACGATTGGCAGTGGAGTGAAAGTGCAGCGTATTGTCGAAGATCGATCCGAAATGGCCTTTATCAAAATCTATGATCCCGGGCACCCTTTCGCCGACAAAAATGGAATAGTACAACGTCCAAATATCAATGTAACTACCGAAATGGTTAATATGATCGACGCTTCTCGGGCTTATGAAGCGAATTTAACTGCGTTTAACTCTTATAAACAGATGGAGCAAAGGGCACTTCAACTCGGTGGCCGGTAGTTGATTGAGAATTAAGGTAGGATGCCATGACAGACGATTTATCACCCCTTCATATTCCTCCACGAGCACCGGAGTCGGTAGATACGGCTAAACCGGCTGCGTCTCCACATCCCAAAACGGAAGTGGATCAACCCACCTTCCAGGAAACGTTAAAACAAACTTTGGGATCTTTAAGCCGGGAAGCGGATCAAATAGCCAATGGCCCCACTCCCAGTTTCGAAGATGTGCCGCAAGCGATGGAAGCGGCTAAAAATGCTTTCCAGGATACTATGCAGGCCCATCAGATGATGCAGCAACTCGTGAGTAACATGGGTGAACCGGACAAGGGGAAAAACGAAGATACCTTGTGAAAGGAGTAAGGATTCGTTATGGTTGAACCACTTGGGGGTATGCCGGTAGGACCGTATGGTCCTGGTCCTACTGAACAGGGTACTGTGGGTGAATTCGGTCCAAAAGAACCCTCCGTACCGGGAGAATCTTTTGTTGATTTATTGGAAAGTTCAATCAATGAAGTGAACCATATGAAGGCCAGAGCCGGTGATAAAATGCAAAAACTGGTTACCGGTGAAATCAGCAGCGTTCATGAGGTGATGATTTCCGTTGAAGAAGCCGGAATAGCCTTCAATTTATTGCTTCAAATCAGAAATAAACTGATGCAGGCATGGGATCAATTAAGGCGGACACCGGTTTAATTTTTTTTGTCATTGTTGTATATTTGAATTGATTTTATTTGCTGGTTGTAATGTATGTAATTTAACGTTTTTTTTATACCAATGAATTGTGTTGTATACCTTTATGGTTGTATAACCATAGAGACTTTACCCGAAAGGTTGAGGGAAGATGAATAATCACACCGCCGCAGTAGACGTATGTACGCCACATCGTAAACAATTCCGCGTCACGATCTTTCTATGGGCGATTCCTATCATTACTTGGCTTTTGTTAATCGCTTTATATGGGGTGGATTTCACTTATCAATCTTCCATAAAATCGATGGGAATGGATTCCTCGAAGGAAATCCCAATCGATAAACAGTCCGGATATCTCTCCTTCTCGGAGTAAAGATTTAGCTGGACAAAACTGGATAACTAACTTAAGCAATTGAGATCAACCGATTTTGTCATTCGATAGGAGACGGTCATGGGTGAATTTTTCCAGAAACTGCGTGAACAAATAACCCGAATTTGGGAAAGCCTTCCCATGCAGCAAAAAATTATATTGGTTGCTGCTCCGTCTATACTTCTCATCGCCATGATTGTTGCGGTCTACATCGTCAGCAGACCACAAATGGTTCCTTTGTTAACCACCCCCGATGAAATTCAAAGGAATCAGGCGGTGACTTATCTTGAAACTCAAAATATTAATTATCAACTCGAAGGCAACACCATCTTGGTGGAATCGAACGTAAAAAGCCGAGTTGCTCTGCAATTGGCCGGGGAGGGGATTATTGGATTCAGTCCTGGCGATGGATATGAGTTATTCGATGAGGTCCGTTTAGGAATGACCAAACGGATGTTCGATATCAATTACAGGCGGGCTAAACAGAATCAACTGGCGAAAATCATCGAGGACGGCGCACGGAATCTCGAAGGGGCTTACGTCGAACTGAATATTCCCGAAAAAGCATTGTTTAAAGAAGACGAGATTGAACCGTCTGCTACAGTGAAAGTGGTTGTCCGGGGATCGGTTAGTAATAAGGAAGTTGAAGGTATTCAACGACTTGTCGCATTTGCTGTCGAAGGTTTGAGACCCGAACGCGTAATTGTATTGGATAACAATAACAAACCTTTGAGTAAAGATTCCGAAGAGGAGCCTGGAGTTGCCAAAGCCAAGAAACATCTGGAGATTGAAAATACCATCGAGCAAAAAATCAAGCGTGATCTAGAACAGCATTTAGGACGATTGGTTGGGCCGGATAAATATGTCGTGACAGTCAATCTGAAATGCGATTGGGAAAAAAAGAATATAAAGAATGTTCATATTGATGGGGAACTTTCAACTCCTGTCAGTACCAAAGTTTATGAAGAAACGACAGAAGAGCAGGGTATTGCGGGAGAACCTGGAGTAACCGCCAATGTTCAGGACACCGGCATTGGAGCGGAGCCTGGAACCAGCCAAACTGACATAACAGAGGAAATTACCAATTACACCCATCCTTGGTTCGAAACATTAATTGATGAAGAACAGGGAGAGTTGCAAGAACTTTCCGTGACTGTTTTAGTGGATTATGAAGAGGACGAAGAAGGAAACCCAGTAGAACGGGATCAACAGGAAATAACCGTTTTTGAAAATTTACTGCGAAATGCCGCCAGCCTTCCGTCAATTGCACAAGCCGGACCCGACAGTAAATATTTGTTTGAGATTGAACAGTTCCCATTTGACAGAACTTACGCGGAGAAACTTGCCAGAGAACAATTCTGGAACAATATCATGACGATTGTCCGTTCTCTGATTCCATTGATTCTGCTTTTTGCTCTCGGATATTTCGCTTACGTTTTTTTCCAACGCGCCTTCAGGCCGCCCGAGGTGGAGGAGGAAGAACTGGAAGAAGAAGTGCCCATCGAACCCGTCACCGAGGCCAAAGAATTAACCTTGGCACAATTGGGGCTTTCGGAATTTGGAGATATCGCCAGTCTGCCAGCCGAAGAGCAGAGGCGATTGAAAATGCAGGAGCATGTCATCAACTATGCGGCTGAAAAACCGGAGGAAGTGGCCGCGATTATCAAGGCTTGGTTAAGTGGATAAAAGTGTGTTCGGAATTCAGATTCGGTTTGGATGTAATGGCCGGAAAATCGAATCACATTGTTGAGTTGGGAGTAATTCACCATGCCATCAGCAGGGGAAAAAGAAAATCTAACCGGACGTAAGAAGTCGGCTATTCTTCTTCTGGCCCTTGGACCTGAAGTGGCGGCGGATGTCTATCGAAATTTAAGCGATTTTGAAATCGAGCAAATCACCCTGGAAGTGGCCAATCTTGGCACTGTACCTCAAAAATTAACCTCCCAGGTCATTGAAGAATTCTACCATACGGTCATGGCGAAGCAGTACATCAGCCATGGCGGTCTTACTACCGCTCGAGGCATATTGGAAAAAGCGCTTGGGCCAGGTAAGGCCATGGAAATTATCGAGCGGCTCCAAGGAATTCTTACGGGCAATCCGTTTGATTTTTTGAAAAATGTGGATGTGAATCACCTGGTGCACTTTGTTCAGGGAGAGCATCCTCAAACCATTGCGTTGATTTTGTCGCATTTGGAATATGAACGAGCCGCAGATGTCTTGTCCGCTCTATCCCCGGGAATCCAGTATGAGGTGGCTATGCGGCTGGCGACCATGGATCAAATAAGCCCGGAAATTATCGCCGATGTTGAACGGGTTCTTGAAAAGAAATTAACCGATGTTTTATCCCAGGACCTGACCTCATCGGGTGGAATGGATTCACTGGTTGAAGTTTTAAACCGAATGGATCAAAATTCATCAAAAAATATCCTGAACAGTTTATCCCAAGAAAATCAGGAACTTGCCAGCGAAATCCAAAAACAGATGTTTACCTTTGATGATTTAGTGCGGCTTGACGATCGTACCATGCAAAAACTTTTGAGTAATGTTGACTTGAAAGAACTGGCCGCTGCCTTGAAAGGGGCCAGTGAAGCGGTGAAAAGCCAAATCTTTAGCAACATGTCCTCCCGAGCGGCCACTTCGCTGCAGGATGATATGGAGGTGATGGGGCCGGTTCGAGTTAAACAGGTTGAAGAATCTCAGCAAAGGATTATAAATATCCTGCGGGATTTGGAGGAAAAAGGAGAAATAACCATTTCACACCATGGTAATGAGGAATTCATAGAATGAATGACTGATATTAAGGACAATCCTCCAATGAAAATTTTTATTGCGTCTCCTCTAGGGTTTGCTGAGAGTTCAAAAAATTTTTTAAATCAATTATGTTCGATTTTAGTAGAGTTGAATTATGATGTAGTCAATCCCTGGGAGCTGTCCGGAGAATTGGAAAAAGAACTGAATCAGGCCGGTAACATCCCGGAAATGAATAAAAGAAATAAAAAATTGCATGATCTATCCATGAAAATGGCCGAGCGGAATGCTGAATCTCTTCGTTTATGTCAGGGGGTTCTGGCTGTATTGGATGGAGTGGATGTGGATTCGGGAACGGCGTCCGAAATCGGCTATGCTTTTGGTTTGGGGGATAAGGTGATTAACGGATATCGTGGGGATTTTCGACGAACGGGAGAAAATGAAGGTGTTCACGTCAATCTTCAAGTGCAATATTGGATAGAGAAAACTGGCGGTGAGATCGTGACTTCACTGGAACAAATATATAAATTGAAATTTTAAAACAATTGTTGGAACTTAACTAAGTGGTCTATTTTAAGGTTGAATTCATATGCCCCGGATCATTAAAAAGCCCAATGTAAAAGATGAACGGCCTTTTAAAGTCATAGAACGGGAAAAAGTTATTCGTGACGCCGAGGACGACGCAGCGGATATTATCAACACCGCTAAAAATAAAGAAGAATCCATTTTAAAAAACGCCTCTTCTCAAGCCGATGAGATTTTAGCTTCCGCCCAGCAGGAAAAAGAAGAAATTCTAAACCAGGCCAGAGCAGAGGGGGAAGAATTAAAAGAACAAGCTCGGCAGGAGGGACATCAACAAGGCCTGAATGAAGGAATGGAAGAGGCCCGGCAAAAAGTCGCGGGATTATTGAAGCAACTAAAAAACATGATCACCGAAGGTCAGGGGATTTTAGAAAAATTAATTTATGACCAGGAACAAGAAATCAGAAAACTGGTGGCTGAATCAGTAACCCGCGTGATTCAACTGAAAGTTGAAGAGGATGACGAAGTGGTGGTTCGCGTGGCTCAGGCATGCATCCGAATGGCGGCGGATCGTCAGTCCGTCCGCGTTCTGGTTCATCCGGAGGAGAAAGAAAAAGTTGAAGAGTGGGTAGATGATTTTATGAAGATGTTCGATGACATTGAAAAAATCAATATATCTATTGATACACGGGTTCGCAAAGGCGGCGTGATTATTGAATCCGGCACAGGTGGAATTGATGGAAGAATCGACAAACAAGTTGAGATTCTAAATGAAAGTATTTTAAATCAATGAATCTAGCGGTTCACACTCCGGACTGGGAGTCCATCAACTGGTCTGTAAAAAATACCCAGCTGATTCGGCAGCGCGGTTATGTGGATGAACTGGTTGGCGTTGTCATTCTTTCACGCGGACCGGGAGGGGCTATTGGTGATTTGTTGTATATTTATCCTTCCGGAGACCATGAGCCTATTCCCGCTGAAATTGTTGGCTTTCGTTCCGGGCGTGTAATTTTAATGGCTTTCGGCGATGTCACAGGAATCCGGCCAGGATGTGAAGTGATATCCTCCGGTGGACCTTTGCAGATCAGATGTGGAGAAGGGTTGCTTGGCCGTATATTGAATGGTCAAGGCCTTCTCTGCGATGGCAAAGGCCCGGCCAAAACCTCCGTACTTCGTTCAATTTATAACACTCCACCTAGTGCAATAACACGCCGGCGCATTAGCCAACATTTATCCACCGGGGTGAAAGTCATTGATTCAATTTTAACCTGGGGGCGTGGTCAGCGAATTGGTGTCTTTTCCGGCAGCGGAGTAGGGAAAAGTACACTGATGGGAATGATTGCAC
>CAZXSQ010000412.1:0-6172 GCA_964643335.1 uncultured bacterium | reverse complement strand
TCATGCCGTGGGAATCGGTGAAGCGGTTCCGGACGTTGCCTTTCCGGCCTTTTTTATTTTTTAATATTGGAGTGCAATTTCATGGAAAAGTCTGGAATCTATTACCCGGTTATCAGTCTTTTCATCTGTTTGCTTTTGGGAGTGAGTGGGATTCAGGCAGTGGCTCAACAAGAGGCCGGCTTGGAATTCTTTCTTGATTTTCAAACCACTCAAGATGATACACAACTCCAGTCAACAATAGAGAATACCCCTGTTTTTTATGAAGTTACAGTCGACGGTGAAACAAAAACCCGTTTTGATTTAACCCTTGTTTTAAAAAATGCCTCCGATTTAATTGGAGTGAATTGCGACTTGGTTTTTGATCCAACCCAACTTCAAGTGGTCGATATTTATGAAGCTCGTGGGGATTTAAATTTTGATGGCCGTGCCAATATTGCTGATATTTTGGTTTTAGGCGAATTATTTAACCAATCCGCTGATCAAGAAGGTTATTCTTATTTTAATAGAGTTGCAACGGGATCCAGCCTGGACATCATTGATTACCAAGATGTTGAGGCGGTGTTGCCTTATGTGAATGAATCGTCTATCTTTTGGACGAGCAACCCCAACCTCGATTTTACGGAATTGCGGGAAAGCGTGGAAATTTTTGAAACGCCTGATGTGAGTAATGCGCGTGGGAAAATTGATGATATTGTGGTTGTTCTGCTTTCCCGAGTGCATCCTATACCCCAGGATTTTGGATTCGACGGAGATGCAAGAATAGCCGATATAACATTTGAAATTGTTGGAGATATATCGGGAGGAACATCGATCCAGCTGGAAGACAGCATGGCGATTCATGAAGATACGGTAATCACGCCGACGGAAATAACAGGGGCCAGTGTCCCTTCTTTTCAAAATATTGAAATAACTCATCCATAATATTTTTTTATGTGAGATGAGATTTTTTTATTTTAGAACTAGATATTTGCCCCAATTTATCGTATGTTAAACAGAACGTAGGCGTAATTTAAATGGAGGCATATTGATGCGCGCTAAATTTTTGCAACTGTTAGTCATTTCGCTTATATTTGGATGTGTGGTAGGTGT
Organism: uncultured bacterium; assembly: GCA_964643335.1. Lineage (GTDB taxonomy): Bacteria > Hinthialibacterota > Hinthialibacteria > Hinthialibacterales > Hinthialibacteraceae > CAZXSQ01. The sequence goes on along the minus strand of CAZXSQ010000412.1, from coordinate 5,083 downwards.
GTGGACTGGGAATACAGGATGGGCACAAGAAGAAACGCCCACAGAAACCCCAACAGCCACTCCAGTACCTCCAGCGGAGACTCCGACCGAGACTCCTCCGCCACAGGATACGCCTACTAACACTCCAGTACCCCAGCCGGAGACTCCCACGGATACTCCACAACCGAGCGAGCCAACTGAAACACCGACCGATACGCCGGTGCCGCCAACCAATACTCCAACGACACCTCCGGTCGAAACACCCACGCCGACTCCAGAACCGGCTGAACCGTTGAGGATGTCTGTGGAGGGTGTAACAGTTCAGGTTGGAGAAACGGTGAGTGTGGCAATTAATGTAGAAAATGCCGACAATATTGATGCATTTTCCTTCGACGTCTTTGCCCCTGTTACCGCCGAGGGTGCACTTGCATTTGAAGGGTTGGATTTAGCCGGTACCCTTGTCGAAGATTTCCTAAATGTCCAAAGTAATATTATTCCAATGGCAGGCTCCTTGAGAGTGCGGGTTGCGGGTATTGGTGGTGCAGAAAGTGCTTCAGGTGATGGAAACCTGGTCAAACTTCTGTATTCGGGTCAATCGGCTGGTTCGGTTGAAATCACTGTTTCGGAACTGGTCGACGATGTGGAAGGCGCTGAGGTCGAAAGTGGCGTTGTAACGGTTGAACCTGCTGTAGAAACACCAACAGAAACACCGGTACCGCCAACACCTGAGACACCGACGGATACCCCGGTACCGCCACCGACACCAGAAACGCCGACAGATACACCGGTACCACCGACATTTACCCCAACTGTACCGCCGACAGAAACGGGAACAGTGACTCCGCGACCGACATTGCCGGTCTTTACACCGACACCGCTGCCTACAGCGACACCGCTGCCGCCGACACCAACCGCATTTGTGATCAACCCTGAATTGGGTATGGTGGCATATGATAGATTAGGCGGTGCTCACGCTCGCGGTGCGGCTGTCCATAATTTTGATGTCGGGTTATCTGTTCTCGATCCAGCCAGTCCATTCTTCGGACAACTGTTCGCTCGAGGCATTTACGATGGAAGAATGGATCCGGATGCATTCGGTCCCTTCTTGGCCTTTGAGATAACTGATGAACAACAAGGTATTCAGATTGACTTTATGCCAATCGCTCAGGATCTTGAATTCACTGGTGAAATCTTGCCTTCCGATGAAGGTGGAACCGGCACTGAAGGTGTATTCTTCCTCATCGGTGGAAATATAGGCCCATTGGCGCCAGTGCACGCTCGTCTCGGTGCAGGAATTTCACGCCCCGAACCTGATACAGGTGGTGTAGCATTTGGTGGTGGAATTGATACGAACAACGATCCGGCAGACAATATCGATTTTGGAGCATTCCGTGGTGATATTGTACCGGTCGGATATGATCCTGCACTCGGTGAAACAATTGAAGCCTTTGAATCACCACTCACTGATGTTGAACCGGCTGGAAACAGTGGATTCTATGCACTTAACAAAAACGGCCGTATTTACGCCGAAGGCGATGCCAATGAGGAACTCGATCATCAGTTCACATTGTCTGATGGTGTTACCGCTGTAAACCTTGAAATTTACCGTGGTACGGTTTCCGATACGGATGAATATTCATGGAGTGTTACAACCAACAACAGCAAGTACAGCGAAAACCTGATTGGTGTGGCCGCCTATGTACTTGATTCAGCAGGTGTTATTCATCGTTATCCTGAATCCGCTCCTGAACCGGTTGTAGAAAATCTGCCCGCGGATAATGCGTTTGGGTACAAAGATATTGAGTTTGTACCTTCACCGGATGGAGCTCGCATGATGGGTCTGGCTGTCCTTACGGGTGACGGTATGGTTCATTTCGCACCATTCTCAGCGGATGATAACACCGAGGATAACATTCAGTTTGTTGCTGACATCACACCGTTTGGTGATCTTGCTCTCGGATTCCCATTCGATATCGCTCGTGATATCGAAGTAGAAATTCGTGGCAGCGAGGTAACCTTCTATGGTTTGAATGATCAAGGTGAAACCGTAGAGTTTGAGGATGTCAAAATTGGTTCCTTTGTCTTCGATGGTTTCGGAGGTACACACGTAGGTGGACAGTCAACACGGTTTGCCTTCGCTCCAGTTGAGGGCGGTGATTGGGTAGTCGACGGTCAGCCTTCGGTTCCGATTGAAGTGGTCAGTCCTTACTTTGTGAATTCAGACTTTATGGTTGATGGGGAGTTGTCATGGCCTTTAGACCCGCCACATATCAATCCCAATCCATAAAAGTGTGAACATCAAGTTCGAATTATCTGGGGGAACGTCTACTGGCGTTCCCCCATTGTTATTTATTGAGAACCGATAAAATAAAATATTATCATATATTATTGTGCTTTTTATTTTCTATGATATTTTGTGATTATGGAGATTTAGAGTGAGCATTTTAGATAATGTAAAAAAAGTTCAAGAAATTGTGAATAAAAGTGCTGAAAAAGCGGACAGATATCCATCTGAAATAAAAATTGTCGCTGTCAGCAAAACAAAAACGATCCAAGATATCAGAGAGGCTTTTGACGCAGGATTACGCTGTTTTGGAGAGAATCGAATTCAGGAAGCCGAAGAAAAAATTCCGAATTTGAACGATTTGGATATCGAATGGCATCTTATAGGACATTTACAAACAAATAAAGTTAAAAAAGCACTCCCTTTATTTCAAATGATGCATTCTGTCGATACAATAAAAATCGCTCGGGAGTTAGAAAAAGTAGCTGAAAAACAAGATCGCGCTCTGGATGTTTTGATTCAAGTCAATATCTCAGGTGAATATTCCAAATTTGGAACTGATTTGGATCAGCTGGAAGAGTTGGTTGATACAGTGAGAGAAGCAGAGCATATTACTTGCCACGGATTAATGACGATCCCACCATTTTTAGATGATCCCGAAAAAATTAGACCTTATTTCAAAACTCTGTGGGAACTTGGAGAAAAATATCGGAAAGAGTTAGTGGAAACAGGCACTAAACTGGAATTATCGATGGGAATGACCAATGATTTTCCAGTCGCAATCGAAGAAGGGGCCACAATGGTACGTATTGGTACCGCTATTTTTGGAGAAAGAGATAATTTTTAAGTTCCCCGTTTAATTAAACTCATTCTGTTCATTGAAACGTTATATAATATAAAAGACAGTTTATTAGGAAATAGCCCCCTTTTAAGAAATAAATTAAAAACAATGAGAGTGGGCTTAAAGCGAATTGTACCCTAGTAGGTACAGTTAACTCAAAAACCAAAGTAATCCACCAGTGTGGGTAAAATACAAAAGCGAACGTAGTCCACCAGGATGCACTATTTCACGAAAAATCAAAAGGAGTAATACATGATGCGTTCTCATTTATGGCTGCCGGCCGCATTGGCCATTGTTGTGGTAATAGTTATTGCTGGGGTAATATTATTGCCTTCTGATACAATACAACGAGAAACGGATAACACTTCCAAAACAATAACCGATAATCAGATAGATACTGATTCAAAATCGGTCAAATTGACTCAGAAAACGCCTTCAGAAAACGCGTCAAAGACCAAAAATGAGGAGAATGTCACGCCTAACCTGATAACTGAAAGAAACTCTGAAGACACAGATGATAAGGAAAAGGAATCAGTTGCATTAGATCAAAACAAAGCGCAGCAAGAAATCGAAAGCGGAACAAAAACAACTCAAGATGGACGAAATGAGTTGACACCGAAACCGGGTGCGGATAATTCCATATCCGGAATTGTTAAAAACATCAAAGGATGGCCAATTCGGGGTGCCAAAATTCAAGTTGATGGTTCCATGACGGCAAACACTGAAGAGGGTGGCAAATTTACTATTCAAGACCTGAAAAAAAATCAGGTCACATTAACGATTTCACATGAAGGCTATCAACCGTTAAAAGTGGAGAATGTCCTGGTTGGAACTCATAATCTCAATTTGACATTAGTAAAAGAAGGAACGATTTCCGGCCGGGTGGTAGATCAATTCCAAAAAGCTATTCCATTTGCGAATATTTCAATGAAGGCGGCACAAGGAATTTGGATGGTTGAAAAACAAGCCGACAGTCACGGCCGGTTTGAAGCATCCTCCGTTCCGGAAGGGCGGGTAAGGATCAGCGCTACTCAAGAAGGTTTTACTGATGAGGGGGGAGGAAGTAAAGAAATTGAATCCCCCTCCCCTCAAGAAGTCATTTTGCAACTCCAGCAACCTGCATTTTCGATATCCGGATCGGTTATTATGCGTGATACACGTCAAGGAGTGGCTGGATTTAAACTGGTTGCCAAATATCAGGGGAGTGGAGAAGAGACCGAAGAATTTGTGACTGAAACCGATGGAACGGGTTTATATCGTTTCAGCAATTTAAAAAGGGGCACCTATTTGGTATCGAGCATGCCCCAAGAAAATAGTGAATTGAACGTTGTCATACCCATGGAAAATGATTTTAAGAATGTGCGTTTATTTGAATGGGACGCTAAAGACGTGAATTTCGAAGCCGTTCCAGCCCAACAGGTCAGTGGACGCGTCGTTACGGAAGGCGGTCAACCTGTCAATGGCGCCGAAGTTACGGTTGCCAGAATGGATTTTACGAAAACCTATTCAAATATGGATGGACGGTTTCAATTGAAAGGAATCCCTGTGTCTTTTGTAGATCCTTCCGGCCCGGCTGCCATTTCCAGGGGATATACGGGTATTCAGTTGTTTGCTTTCCATGAGGAGTATGGAACCGGCCTTAGTGATCCGTTGCCCAGTGATCCCCAGGCAGATCGCTCCAACATCGTTATTACTCTGCAAGGAAGTTCGAGTTTGACTGGAACCATCATGAATCGTTCTGGAGTGGCAATTTCGGATGCCAGGGTGGTTTTATATGATTTATTGAGCGGTGATTTTCAAGAAACCAGATCTGATATGGGGGGGACATTCTATTTTGACCGGATTTTAACTGTATCCAATAATACGGATCAATTCCGTGGTACCCATTCATTGGAAATCGAAAAAGAAGGATACGGGACATTGCGAAGAGAACTGATTATTACACCGGGCGATACGCAAAACTTGACGTTGACTTTAGA
>CAZXSQ010000411.1:0-6189 GCA_964643335.1 uncultured bacterium | reverse complement strand
TTGTATACGCACGCGGCAAAAACCATTAGCCGATGTTGAAATAGGGCATCGCTCGACTGCTGTTTGCCATCTCGGGAACATAGCACGTTGGGTTGGCCGCCGCCTAAGATGGGATCCTGATAAAGAGGAATTTTTTGATGATGCAGAAGCAAACACTCATCTTGAGCGAGCCAAGCGGGAGCCTTATAGTCTAACTATGCCGTTGTAAATTCATATTTCTTACCGGCATACAAGTAAGGTGCCTCTTGTGGGTACAAACACTAATGTAAAGGAGAAACGGTTATGAATAACAAATCTTTTCCATTTGTTGTGGGAGCAACTTTTTGTGTTTTGGTTTTATCAGTCTCTCAAGTATCTTTTGGGCAAAACTATTGGTGGCAGGATCCAATACTCAAATATGTTGAGATTATGCCTGATGAGGCGCACGGGACTTCACCCCATTACTGGACTTTCGGAGGCCCGGATACAACGGATTCAACTTTGGATCAGACCTATCTATATACTCAAGATTCCGGCATGAATGCTAATTTTTCGCAATACGTTGTTGAAGAATTGCGCTCTGCTGAAGGTGCAGAAGGCGTAGAGCCGCGTTGGTTTGTCCAGCATATCGGCAGACCTAAAGGATGCTCTCAGTTTGGCGAGCGAGTGGTTGTCGGTAATGGGGGAGAAGAAAATACGCCTTTTACCTCATATCCTGATGATTTCACCATTGGTGATGAATTTGAGGCACTTCTTGAAGCCGATATTTCTCCGGATTGTGATACAATGAATTTCAACCATGATGGTACTTTACTGTATACTGACCATTACAATAGTTCCACAGGAAATCGTAATTGGCTGCACCGCTATCAAGTCACCGGCCCCTTGGATGAAGACGGTGTAGTGTTCACGCGGGATGATTCCTGGCAGGATAATGGAACGTTTACAGTTTCTATAAACCGCTTGCGTAATTTTACCGTGAATTATATTGGGGGCCGAGACCTTATTTATTATGGCGAAGGTGATTCAGGGTCGGGTAGTTCTTCCGTGTATGTCTTGGATCCAGAGCAAGGAACTGAAACTCAGCTCATCGATCAAGTTTTTGCGCCTGGTGAAGTGGAAGATGCGGATATCGTGAATGTAAAAATAGCCGGAATTGCTTCTGACGATTTACATTTATATGTCATGGGCAATATTGCAGGATTGAAAGTCTATAAGCTTTCCGATGATGGTCTTAGCCTTGATAGTAGTGAACCGGTCAAAGTGTTCACGACTGACGATTTGAATACAATCATGAACACCGATGCTTTTTCAAGCCACTGCCGGGCATTTTTACCAACAGATGATCAGCAATATGCCTTCTTTAGTGCCCATAACGCCAATGACAGCATCTTTGTAGTTACTCTCAATCCTGAGTCAGCCATTCTGGATTGGCAAATCCAATAAAAAACCTTGATTAATGAATTATCGCTTCTGGAATGTTTCTTTAATAAAACAGGCACCTATTAAGGCGATTAAAGCGGAAACGAGATAGATGATAAAAGCGTTTGAATAGGCTTCTACTGAATACCCTCCTGGTTGTTTCCCATGCGCATCTAATACGATTCCAACAACCGGCTGCATAATAGCCCCGCCAAGGAACGGGAATAGATTAACCAAGCCAACGGCGGTTCCAGCAATCTCGACCGGAAACAATTCTTTGATGGCTGCAAAACCGATGACCACCACTGCGCTGCAAAACAAGCCGAACAAAAAAGTCCAAACATATAACATTGAAATATGGAATTCGGCGGTGTAAAAAACCAATGGGAAAGTTAAAATCGCAACCAAGGCGGATGAGAGGATCAATGTCTTCTTGCGGGATTGTAATAACTGGTCAGACAAGTAACTGTATAACGGGCAGCCAATGATCATAGCCACAGCGACCATGCTTAGAATCGCTCCGGCTTTCGGCTTGCTTAAATCATAGACCTCCATCAAATAAGGCCCACCCCATAATCCACCAAAACTGAAGAAGATTCCAAACGTAAAAAAGAACCAGACGGCCAGCGGCCAGAAATGAAACGATTTCAAAACCACTTTCACGCCTTCCCATAAACTGATCTTCTTTGTGGACTCATTGGGTGATACATGTTTTTGCCTAATGGAAGGGAATCCCATTTCTTCGGGCGTATTTCGAACGAAAACCCAAATTGCACCTGCAGAGACTAAAGTAATGATGCCAATTATTGCAAAACTCCACCGCCAACCGATGGCCGCACTCAGGTAGGCTAATGGTGAGGCTGCAACCAACGCTCCAAGTCCACCCACTGCCATAAGAATACCCGTCATGAACGAGAATTCCGATTCGGTAAACCAGCAGGTGAGAATCTTCATGATTGGCACAAAGAGCATAGAAACCCCAATGCCAACCAGCACTCTTGCGAATATAGTCCAACCTGTGGTTGGAGCCATTCCGAAAAGAATTGAGGCAAGGCCGGCCAGGATGAAAAAGCCGGTGATGGTTTTTCGAGGCCCCCAAGAATCGGACAGTAAACCCGAAGGAATTTGCATAAAAGCGTACGGATAGAAATAAGCCGAAGCGAGAACACCTAATAGACTGGCATCGGCGTTGAGATCGTTCATCAAATCCAAAGCCACCACGGCCGGACAAAGACGGTGAAAATAAACCAGCAAATAACCAATCGCCAGTAAGTTGAATACAATCCATCGATAATAACGGGAGCGTTTTTTAAGTTGGTTTTCATTCATTATGAGACACATCCCCGGCTTTCAGTACACAATATATAAATTAGAAAATCACAGCAATGAGTATTCTTCAGAGCCGGTTTTTACACTCATCAAGAATATCTTTCGTACGGCTTGCCCCCACACGGGTTACTTTTAATTCCCTGACTTTTAAGAGTGCATCCAAATCCCGAATACCTCCTGCAGCTTTGACTTGTACGTGATCGGGTGAATGTGTTCTCATGAGTTGCAGGTCTTCCATTGTTGCGCCTCCGGTACCGTAACCTGTTGAGGTCTTGACCCAATCCACACCAATCTCACCGCAGATTTCACAGAGCTTGATTTTCTGCTCATCATTCAGGTAGCAATTTTCAAAAATGACTTTGACTTTTTGTCCTTGATTATGCGTTAACTGTGTAATTTCTTGAATCTCATTTTTAACATAAGCCCAATCGTAACTCAATGCTTTACTGATATTGATGACCATATCCAATTCTTCACCACCATCGAACAGGGCTTGTTTCGTTTCCGCAATTTTCACTGCCGTTGTATGGCCGCCGTGTGGAAAACCAATGGTTGTACTTGCCTTGACGGTACTCCCTTCAAGCATGTCAGAGCAAGGTTTTAAATAATAGGGCAATATGCATACACTGGCCACATTGTAATCGAGAGCCAACCGGCATCCTTTCTCCAAGTCTATTTCTTTCATGGTAGGATTCAAAAGAGAATGGTCAATCATTTTCGCGATATCTTCATAGGTATAATCCATCATTTACATTCAGCTCCTTTTGGTATTATAGTTTTGGGATGAACTGCCTGAGATAAGTTGCACTCTGGCGCAGGGCCGCTTTGCGGTCTTCAAGGGTGTTTTCATAAACTCGGTCTTCGACTTCCACGCAAACTGGGCCGTTATAACCCGATTCGCCCAGAACCGATATGAATTTCCCCCACTGAACTTCACCAAGGCCTGGAAGTTTGGGAGAATGATACTCCAATGGATGAGCCAAAATTCCAACTTCATCCAGCCGGTGTTTGTCGAGCCTCACATCTTTGGCATGAGCATGGAAAATACGATCGGCGAATTCACGCACGGCCCGTAAATAATCAATATGCAGCCACACAAGATGCGAGGGATCAAAATTTAATCCAAAATTCGAACTCGGTATATCATTGAACATGCGCCGCCAGATTGCTGGGCTGTAAGCCAGATTTTTTCCACCGGGCCATTCATCCTGAGTGAAAAACATCGGGCAGTTTTCAATCCCGATTCGGACGCCTTGTTCTTCGGCGTATTGTATCAGCGGTTTCCAGACTTCCAAAAAACGCGGCCAGTTTTCGTCTATGGATTGAGTCCAATCCCGCCCGATAAATGTGTTCATTTGATTGATGCCCAGTAAACGGGATGCCCGGATAACTTTTTTAATGTGTAAAATGTAGTTTTTCGCTTCATTTTGATCAGAAGTCAATGGGTTTGGATAATATCCCAACGCGCTGATTTCAACTCCGGCCTTGTTGAGGAAATCGTGAATATCTTTAGCCTTGGATTCATCGAGTTCATCCACATTGATATGCGTAATGCCGGCATAGCGGCGTTCCGCTTTCCCATGCGGCCAGCACATGACTTCGATGCAGTCATAGCCCTCCGATGCGGCAAGCTGAACCACTTCCTCAAACGAAAGATCGGGTAATATGGCGGTTACAAAACCAAGTTTCATCATAAGTCCCTCCTTATTTAATAAAGCGTCAATAGATATTGTGCTCTTATTTAGTGAAATGCATAGATTCCCTATGAAATTATGTTATTATCTACACAAGAGACTCAATATTCCAGGAGAAAGATCATGAGTGAAAAAATGAATAATCAAAAAGCAGAATCCAAAAGAAGGCATTTCTTGAAAACCGCATCGACTGGAATTGCTGGTCTATCGTTAATGCAGCCGGCCATTAGTTTTTCAAAAGATTCTGAGAAATTGGCTATTTTGGGTGGAAAACCGGTTCGGGATGCATCCTTCCCATCCTGGCCTGTCGTTAAGAAAGAGGATGAAGAGCCCTGGTTGGATGTGTTGCACAAAAAGGCATGGAGCCGGTATTATGGCGGCGAATACGTCAGCCGGTTTGAGCAGGAGTATGCCAAACGAATGGGGGTGAAACATTGCCTGGCGGTTGCCAATGGAACCAATGCATTGTTAGCGGCGTTAACGGCGCTGGACATCGGGCCAGGTGATGAAGTACTGGTTCCACCCTATACATTTATTGCAACGGTGAACGTGGTGTTGCTGAAGTACGCGCTTCCGGTGTTTGTGGATACCGATCCGGAAACCTTTCAGATGAATGCGGACAAGATCGAAGAAAAAATCACCGATCGCACCCGCTGCATCCTGCCGGTGCATTATGCCGGTAACATGGCTGATATGGACAAGATCATGGCGATTGCCAGGAAACATAATTTATATGTAATTGAAGATGCCTGCCAGTCCCATCTGGCTGAATGGCGAGGCAAAAAGGCCGGATCGCTGGGGGATTTGGGATGTTTCAGTTTCCAACTCACCAAAAACCTTAGTGCCGGTGAAGGCGGAGCGGTAATCACCGATGATACCGAACTGTATCAACAAGTTGTCGCTTTTCAAAATAACAGTAGCGGGAAAAATGGTGGCCCTCGTTATCAGGAGGTTGGATCCAACATCCGTATGACTGATTTCCAAGGAACAATATTGATGCAAGGCTTGAAGCGGCTGGAAGAACAAACTAAAACCCGTGAGAGCAATGCTCAATATTTGAATGAGATGCTCAATCAGATCCCCGGCATCCAGGCAGCCAAAACCTACGACGGCTGTACACGGCATGTCTATCATGTTTATAAATTCCGTTATGATAAAGAACAGTTTGCCGGATTATCCCGATCGAAATTTATGCAGGCTTTACGGGCGGAAGGTATCCCCTGTGGAACCGGTTATTCACGATTGAATAAGCTGCCGTTTATCGAGAACACGCTTCGTTCACGCGGCTACCAGGCTATTTATTCCAAAGAACGAATCGGCAAATATTTCGCCGAAAATAACTGCCCAGCAAATGATAAAATTTGTAACGAAGAATCGGTTGGCTTTTCACAACGGTATTTGCTTGGAACCAAGGAGGATATGGAACAGATCGCTCAAGCCGTACAAAAAGTTCAAGCCAATGCAAAATCATTAGTTTAATGGTTCAATGCAGGGGCGTATGTCGGGTGCCAAGGGTACGTTGTTCGTACCCTTGCGGGGGTTATACGGTCAAGGGTGTAAAAGACACACCTTTGGCACCCCGGCTGGTTTAATGGTTCATGTAGGGGCGGTTCGGGAACCGCCCTCATTAGGTTGGTTAGTGTTTTAAGGGCGGTTCCCGAACCGCCCCTACAAAGTTGTGTTTTTTACGTAATTATGGTTTATAGGCAGGATTTTTTGATGGCATTACGGCTCCGGTTGATTGCCGCCATTCTTTCAACTTGCG
>CAZXSQ010000410.1:0-6243 GCA_964643335.1 uncultured bacterium | reverse complement strand
AATCGGATGGATAAGGTTTAAGAACGCTTTGCAGTGCATTTTTATTACATTGTTCCGTATCCAGCCATAGATCATAATCGTCCGGGTTTAAAATTACCGGCATGCGGTCATGTAGTGGCCGAATCAATTCATTGGCGTCTGTAGTGAGAATGGAAAACGATTCAATTTCCTCATCTTCCCCTTGCCAATGTTCCCATAGTCCTGCAAAAACGAACGGAGTCTCATTTTTCATTCGAACATAGTATGGCTGTTTTTTGCCGTTTGATTTTTTTTGCCATTCGAAAAAACCATCAGCCGGTATGAGACAGCGTCTTTGTTTTATCGCAGTTCGATAGGCCGGTTTTTGAAATACTGTCTCGGATTTAGCGTTGATCATACGCCCACCGATGGATTTATCTTTAACCCAAAATGGAATCAACCCCCAGCGAAGCCAATCCATCTCTCTTTCATCTGAATCCGGATTTTTTCTCACCACAGGCACCAATTGTGTCGGGGCGATATTGTAGCGCGGCTCCAATGTCGGGATTCGATTCAACTGCAAAATTTTCGCCAGTAATTGAGCATTGGAAATTAAAGAAAAACGACCGCACATTCCTTTATTCCTTGATTCTTTTTATTCGGTATAAACGAAAATTCATAACGTATTTATACAAAACGGCAAGGGGAACCGATTTCAAAGAAATGGTATTCACAAAATTTAAACTTGACTTTTGGACACTTCACTTTAAATTTTGATAAATTCTCTCATACTAAAGCCAAATAAAAAAACTAAACCTATTATTATTTTACATCCTATAGGCAAGGAGATTTACAAATGGCTCAAACACCTTCAACTATGGTTCCATTGGGGACGCTTGCCCCACCATTCAGTTTACCCGATACGGAAGGGAACACAGTATCACTCAAGGATTTTCAAAACGCACCGGCTTTGCTGATCATCTTTATGTGCAACCACTGTCCTTTTGTAAAGCATATACGCAATGAACTGGCGTCATTTTGCAAGGAATATCAGCAAAAAGGAGTAGCAATCATCGGCATTAATTCCAACGATGTAGAGAATTATCCTGATGACAGCCCTGAAATGATGGCCAAAGAGAAAAAGGAAGCTGGATATCCTTTCCCTTACCTTTATGATGAAACGCAGGAAGTTGCCAAAGCCTATCAGGCCGCCTGTACACCGGATTTCTTTCTTTATGATAAAGACAAAAAACTGGTCTATCGCGGGCAATTCGACAGCAGCCGCCCTGGAAACGATATACCGGTCACCGGTAAAGACTTGAGAGCCGCCGTAGACGCTTTATTAGAAGAAAGGCCAATTCCTTCTGAACAAATTCCTAGTATCGGTTGCGATATTAAATGGAAACCCGGGAATAAACCAACTTATGCCTAAGAACCTACCCAACAATATTTAAATTCAACACCTCATTCAAAATCAAAGCAACAGCCCCCATAACCTTACTTTTATCCCCCAATGAAGCGGGTTGAATCAATACATTCCGAGATAGGCGATGCAGCGATCTTTTCTGCGCGGTTTTCTTGATCTCATCGAAAAAATAATCTCCGATGCGAGTCAGACCTCCTCCTAAAATAATCGCTTGGGGGTTGTGAAGATTAATCAAAGATGCAACTCCGATACCGATATAATTAGCCGCTTCTAGCAGAATTCTTTTTGAGAATTCGTCACCCTGATCAGCCGCTTCAGCAATTTCTTTGACAGTTAAATTAGGAATATCATTACTGAACCGTTTATACAGGATGCTCTGTTTATTTTGATTCAAATTCGCCTGAGCCAAGGTGGCAATACCATATCCTGAGGCTAAAGCTTCAAGACATCCAAAATTACCGCAGGTGCATTGAATCTGACTATCCTTTTCCAAGGTGATGTGGCCGAATTCACCAGTCATCCCTTGAGTGCCATAATAAGGAAGACTGTCCATGATCAGAGCCGCACCAATACCGTATCCCAAAAGAACATAAATGAAATTTTTGATTTTGTACCCGATACCGTACCAAAGCTCTCCCAGCGCCATCACCCGCGCTGTATGATCAAAATACACTGGTTTATTGACCAAGGCTTCGAGTTCACCGGCAATATTTTTATCTTCCCAATTGAACGCGGCGGAATATGCGAGGAGATTCCGCCGAACATCGATCAATCCCCCGATGGCAATGCCAACACCAAACACTTGTTTTTCATTGACATCAGAAAGCTCAATCAATTTATCAATCAACCCCGCTGTTCGGCGGACAAGTTTTTTGAAACCATGGTTTGCCGATGTATGAATCCGGTGCGTTGCAATAATCTGTGCATTCAAATCTGCAAGAATACCCGAGATATAAGTGTTGCCAATACTCAAGCCAATCACAAAATTATTTTCTCCGGCAAATTTGACCAACGTTGGAGGCCGGCCAAGGCTTGAAGTCATTTTGCCCAATTCCTGAACCAATTTTTCATTCTGGATCAAACTGTCAACCAAACGGGAAACTGTGGGCAGACTCAATCCCATTTCTTTAGCGATTTCCGTACGGGATACCGCCTGCTTATTGCGGATAAGATTCAGCACCTTAATTTTATTTATCTTACTGACATATGTGATATCGGTAATAGGATGATCATGATTCATGTCAATTCAGTCAACCTTCCATCATAAAACTAAACCTATTGACCTAATTTAATAAATTTTCCTTTGGAGTTAAACTTGTAGAGCATAAATATCAAGAAAAAAATTTACTCTCTCAATTTTTATTGGAAGAAAACTATTGAAAGGAGTTGACACCTGTTTTGTTTAAACATATATTTAATTTAATAAAGGGTCTTTAATAATTCAGCAACGTTCCAGTTGCGATATAACTCTCAATTGAAGGAGGAAACATCGTATGAGAAAAAGTTGTATTTGGATGAGAATAGGGGTGCTTGCCGTATTATGCCTGTCATCAACGAGTGTATTCTCACAGACCTATCCGGAATTGGTACAGGGCGATAGTCCACTCGTCTACTGGCGTTTTAGTAATAATTTGGACGACGCCCAGGGACAATTGGGTCTGGTTTCACCTGGTGAACCGCAATTTGTGAGCGGACCGGGCGATGGACACCAGGCCTTTTCCAGCAATGAAGGGACTGCCTGGGCGGCGCAGTTCGGCGTAGAACAGCTTAGCGGTTTGAACGATTTTACCTATGAAATGTGGATCAACTTAACCGGCAATAACGAAGGGAAAATCATCTTCGAACGTCAAGCACTGACAGATGGCGAACCTGGCTCCGGCACCCATCGGATACGTTATGGAGATGGAATGCTTTTCTTTGAGTACACAGGAGAAGGCGTGATTCCTGAAACCCCGGCAGTCGAATTGGAAGATGAAACGGATGCATGGCATCATATTGTTTTGACCAGTAACTACGATCAAGCAACCAACACGCTTTATGTGGATGGTGAAGCCGTTTTTGAAGGTGAAGCATTCCTGGAGCCAATATTTGGTGGCAACCAGGATGTTGTCTACATCGGCTCTTCCCGCAGCAATCCCGAAGAATTCATCATGAACGGTTATGCGGATGAGGTGGCCATATACGATTATCCATTAACATCCGAAAATGTGACTGACCACTATAATGCGGCCATGCTTGGCGAATACCCGGACGTTGTCAAGGGAGACAATCCCCTGGTTTATTGGCGATTTGAAGGAAACTTTAAAGATGAGATGGATTTATATGATCTCATGCCCACTGGCGCCAATTATGTTGAAGGCCCTGGCGGCTCACCCAACACCGCCCTGTTTTCACGGGTATTGAATACCAAAGCTGAAATGCTGTACGACGGGATTGAATCCTTTACCTATGAAATGTGGATCAACTGCATTTTTGAAAGCGTTCAGTCTTACATCCTATTCCGCCGTGCCGGATCGGCTCAGCATTCGGTCATCTATGCCTACAATCCTGATGCGTTGGAATTCTTTTTCCTGGAAGGAAGTCTCCGCCCGTTAGTGAACATTCCCAATCAGGTCGATGAATGGCATCATATCGTCTGTGTCAACGACATGGATGCGGGACAGATGCGAATTTACATGGACGGTGAACTCGCGACGCAAGAAGACGCCGTCGCGGTTCCTGGCGAAGGCAATCTGATTGTTGTCGGTGGAGCGGACAAGGGAGCGAATTTCAATGGATACATTGATGAAATGGCGATGTATGATTACGCACTGACTGAAGAACAAATCAGCACTCATTACGCAGCGCCAATCAATGGAACATCAGTAGAACATTGGTCTTTGTATTAAATAAATGAACAAGGGTGCGGCGTAAGATATATTGTTCCAGAAACTATGCCGCACCTTTTTATTTTTCCAAATTACACTGTTATCAAATAATGAATTCACTATATACTTCAATGAAGAATATAGATGTAGAAAATTTCATCCGAGAACAAGGGAATGGGAAAATGATTTTGACATTGAAAAAACGAACTCCTGAAAGGTTTAAATCTGATAATGGATTTACCTTAATCGAGTTACTGATCGTAGTAGCCATCATTGGAATCCTTGCCGCCATTGCGGTTCCAAACTTCATGAACGCCAGAACACGCGCCACAGTCGCACGAGTACAGGGAGATATATCCGCGATTGGATCCGCATTGGATATGTACAATCTTGACCATAATGCTTATCCACCGTTCATGCCAGAAAGCGGACAAAACGATCTCGGTAAATATGGTTTAAAAAAACTGACCTCGCCTGTATCCTATATCAGCAATGCTATTTTATGGGATCCGTTTATGACGAAAGGGAAAGATACCAATCACGGCCCCAATTACCCGCCCCCTTATAATTACATTTATCATGATCGCGAAACTTGCGGCGGGGCCGGCAGTGCCTGGTGGGAAAATTACGATCCTGATTTCAGGTATATGTGGTATCTCTGTTCAGTGGGGCCCGATCAGCTCTTTTATCATCCCGACCGGTCTGCCCCACGCTGGAACTGGTTGATTTCCTATCAGCCAAGCAACGGCATTGTTAGCATGGGAAATATTTATCTTTATGGACCTGGACGTGCATCCGAGCGGGATATCAATGCACCAAGCGGAACATAAACATCTATCCCGTAATCGTCTCGGTTATCGAACTCTAAAACAATTAATATTCAATCTCAATAGGAGTATTACCGATGTCTTCAACAAAACGTGCAACTCATCTAAGAAATATCAACCGCCGGCAATTCAACAAAGGTATAGCTGCCTCATCCTTCGCCATGGGGATGACAGCCCTATCGGCTTCGCAAGTTTCAGGAGCGAATGACCGGATCAACATAGGGGTCATCGGCTGCGGAGGACGCGCCGGAGCACACATGAACCTGTTGATGAATATGCGTCAACAAGGAACACCATTGGATATAGTAGCGGTATGCGATACCTACCGGCCTCGAGTGAATAGAGCAAAAGAATTCACAAAAGCGAAATTTGCCACAATGTATCATGAGGAATTGCTGGAACAAGATGGCATCGATCTGGTCTTGGTCGCCACTCCGGAACATTGGCACGGCTATCAAACCATCGACGCCATGCGCTCCGGCAAAGATGTTTATGTCGAAAAACCTCTAACCCATTGGCGGCAATTGGGACTGGCGGAAAAAGTGGCTGAGGTTTCAAAAGAAACTGGTCGCCTGGTACAAGTTGGCTGCCAGCGTATGTCTTCCTCCGCCTATACACAAGCCAGAGCGATTGTTGAAAAAGGCACCATCGGCAAACCCGTAATGGCGGAAACTGGGTATTTCCGTTTTGGTGACTGGGGTGAACGCGGAATGAAAATCGACGATCCCAATGCCAAACCGGGACCGGACCTGGATTGGGAGCGATTTCAGGGCGATTGTCCTCGGCATGATTTTCATGTCAGCCGATATTTCAGATGGCGAATGTATTACGATACCGCCGGTGGTCCGATTTCTGACAACTATATTCATTTCTACAATCCCCTGGCGTATGTGCTTGACCTCGGCTATCCAACAAGAGTAACAGGATTAGGCGGAATCTACCGCTATACACTCGAAGAAGCACCGGACCCAAAATATCAACAGGAACGTGAAGTGCCGGATACCTGCAACCTGGTCATTGAATATCCTGATGACCTGGCTGTGACCTGCACTGGAACACAAGCCAACGCCTATACGACGTATGGAAGCAACGAAACCCCGATCATACGGGGATGGGATGCAACCTTGTTAATTGGAACATCCGAACTGATCGTTTTGAAATCGGA
>CAZXSQ010000409.1:1272-6269 GCA_964643335.1 uncultured bacterium | reverse complement strand
TGATGACGGACGAATCAAACCTGATATTTGTGCCAATGGTTATGGCCTTTACTCCACGCTGCCGCGTAACAATTATGGCAGTTCGTCCGGTACTTCGATGTCTTCACCCAGTGTCTGTGGGGCCGGAGCGATGCTCTTCCAGATGTTTGTCAATGATATGGGTGAGGAACCGGCAGCGGAAACGTTAAAAGCGCTGCTCATTCATGGCGCTGAAGACTTAGGGCGGCCAGGTCCGGATTATGAATACGGATGGGGATTGGTCAATGCCGCCCAAAGCGCTGAACTGATCGATGGAAGAATGTGGCGGAACGGTACAGTTGAAAATGGTAATTTGATACCCTATCAGCTATCGGTGGAGCCTGATACTGATTTCTTTAAAGTGACTTTGGTTTGGACCGATGCTCCAGGTTCACCTTCCGCGGCCAAAGCATTGGTTAATGACTTAAATCTTGTACTCCGGTCACCGACTGGTGAGGTTTACCGGCCATGGGTTCTCAATAAAAATGCTCCAAATTCCAATGCTACCACAGGGATCAACCAGGTTGATAATGTAGAGCAAGTATTTATTCCGTCACCTCAAGGTGGCATGTGGACTGTTGAAGTCCAAGGGAGTACTGTCCCACAAGGATCTCAAGCTTATACCGTCGTCAGTGAAGAGTTCGATAATGTTGGGAATTCTCAATCGTTTAAGATATATAACGATGGAACTGCTCCATTGAATATCACTTCGCTTGAAGTGGATCAGGCCAATTGGATTTATTGGTCACCGCAGCCGCCTTTTGAAATATTACCGGAGAGTGAACGTAAAGTAACCGTCTCAGTGAATTATGATCAATCGCCTTATGGCGAATCAAATACCCGGCTGCTGGTTTCGTCCGATGACCCCGATCCACTTAAAAATCCTTATCCCAACGGAGTTTTTATCAATATCAACAACAATGCGACTCCAACACCTACATTTACACCTTTGCCAACCAATACCTTTACTCCGACGCCATCTATTACACCAACTCCATCGAATACTTATACACCAACAAATACACCAACGAGATTACCGACATCTGTTCCAAGTCGTACTCCGAGGCCAACTAATACACCGACACCTTTGCTGCCGGGCATTCCAACTTCAACTCCGGTGCCGACAGCCGTACCGGTTGTGACAGATACGCCGCTGCCTGTTTCCACATCCACCCCAGAACCACAGGAAACACCAACCCCTGAATTGAGGGCGACGGCTACTCTGGTTCCAACATCAACTTCGATACCTTTTACACCAACACAAGAACCGGTACCTCGTACACCAACGCCATTACCAACATCGACCGCAGCTCCGAGCACGCCCACTCCGACACCCACCAGTGAAGGACCGGAAAGATATTCATATTCTTTCGATTCGTTGACTGCAACTTTAAGGTCTTTAGGCTTTTTGGTTATTCCACCTTCAGCGAATACACAGATTGATGTTGTTCCTCTCGCATTGGGGTTATCTCAAGCCACGAATGGTGTAGGGGTTAGGGGGGTGCTGTCCAATGAGGAACTTGTTACTATCAATAGCCCCTCAATTGAGGTGACGGAGAATCCCGTACGGCTTACCGTCTGGTTTAATGTAACCGATCCGAATATCCAATTTGCTTTGGGGGCTTATACTGAAGTGGATGGGCGCTCCGGTTCGGCTTCCTATACATTGAGAAGTATTCCAGAATTTACTGTAAACGGCTGGCAGCAAACCCAAATCGAAGTTGGAGGGAGTTACACGGGTATCACTCCGTTTCTGGTTCTTTATAATGGAGGATTACAGAGCAATGCTCAAGTTTTCCTTGATAATCTGGAGATCATAACTGGAGAAGTCACAGAATACGGCAGGCAAGTTACAGACCTTAATTGGCAGCCAAATCTTTGGTTAACGGAGAACAATCCAGGCTTGGCATATATAGAAGGCAATACTCATGTTCTGGAAAAAACCAGCCTGCAAAGTGCCAGCCGGTTTGTGACCTACTTTGCTCAGGATGAATTCCCGAACCGGGTGACTGTGGAACTGGATGTTATTAAGGATTACGGGGAAAGGGGTACTTTGACTATCTGGGTTGGTAACGGCCCCAGCGCCTCCCAAACCGAGATCCCTTTATGGATGTTACCCGCCGGTCAGCGGAAAACGTTTATGCTCTCGGGATTCACCGAACAAGTTTCGGACTACATGCACATTGTACTTCAAATATCCGGACAGGATGATGAACGTATTCGTATTGAGAATATTCATGTTTACGAAGATGGACTTGGTTAACGTTATGTGAGTAGGCTGGGAATAAAGGTTGTGAGGATGGCCTGTTCGAGCAAACAAGCCATCACCCTTTTACCGGGAAAAAAACTAGTAAATTGCTTCCCAAGATTAGTAGTACAGTTCCCAATCGAGTGCAGATGAAGCTCCGCCACCACCGGCTTGTGCGACCAATGCTTGAATTTCTTCTTGACTTAATTCGCGGCTGTATATGCGCACTTCATCTACGGTGCCAACATGGAACTGATCGGTCGTGCCTTGTAAACGGCTGCCGACAGTTACATCCGTCCCTCCGTCGTCGCTGGCTGTATCAATAATGAGATCCGCATTGTCGTTGTTTGTTCCCGACATTGGATCAACTTCGCCGTCGATGTAATGAATAACATCCGTATTCAAGAAGCCACCTTCGGGCAGTACGGAAGCGACGTGATGCCATTCTCCATCGTTAATCGGTGTTGAGCCGATGATATAATTGCCTTGGATTTCCGTTCGTACAGCGCCAACTGTTCCATTATCGGCATTGCTGTTTAAACGAATATGCCATTTTTGACCGCTGGGGTCTTCACTGGTTCCCCAGCCAACGATTCCGCTGGAGATATCCGTAACATCCCAATCTGTCTTGGACCAAAAGGCAACAGTGCGTGGCGTATCGCCGCCAATTCCCGTCCAAGATGTGGATAAGTCGTCATCGCCGTCAAATTCCAAGGCCCCACCTATAAGCCCTGCTGCCCATTGCGGTTCACCGTTGCGGAATGTCATGTCACGCCCGTTTGTGGAAAGGTCTTCCGCAACCGTCCCACTGCCTGAGTCAAAACTCCAATATGCCTCCAAGCCTGTACTGATATCCTGTCCCGTGGCTGTTAAACAGAAACTGCATATCACTATTACTGCAAACAACCATCCAATTTGCCAGAACTTTCCTTTCATCATAATTTCCTCCCTTTCTTGGATTGATTAACATCAATTAAAACCCGCCTGAAGCACCGGGCTGAGTTTTCTGTCCCACGAAGTTTACTCCTAAAATTCCCTTATCTGCCATGATGATATCCCCGATACTAACCAGTCCGTTGGTCGAGTCATAGGCCATCCAGACCGTCAGCCGCTGAGGTGAAACGATATACCAGCGATCCGGTCCCGGGCTGCGGGCCATAAATCGCGCATTCTGGTCGGCATTGGAAGAGGCGCTTTGATTATTTTGTCCTCGCTGCCATTCTATGTTGCGATAATGATACATTCCCACTTTTACCGATTCCCAGGCGGCGTTGCTGTAAGGATTATCTTGTGGAACGAAGGGATCATAGAATGCGCTGGAAGAGATATACGAAACCGGGGTGGTTAATTGTTTCCAGACATCCATTGCGCTGCCTTGGCCGCCTACCACTCCGATGGCAACCGGATCACCAATCGGTTCATTGTAGTCTATGATGTACATGCCCATGGCGGAATTGATGGAGCGCAAATCCCCTAGGCAACGGGAAATTTTGGCTCGAATCTGCGCGTTGATAAAGTTTGGGACCGCTATGGCTGCCAAAATGCCTATGATAGCGACAACAATAAGCAACTCGATTAGTGTGAAAGATTTACAATTCATATTATTCTCCACAATCAATCGCTCCTTCATTAGACCTATTATCACAAATTTTTAGATTTTTTGTCAAGTAAGCTGATCCCAAAAGAATATAGAACGCAAAGGCGCTGAGGTGCTAAGACGCAATGGAATTTTTTTCGCGCCTTTGGGCTCTGCGTCTTGGTGTTCAAAATCATTTATACATCCATGTTTAAATATTTACGTATCCAACCGGCGCCCTGTTCTTCAAACTGTTTGGCATTTCGGAGATGCTGGGCCATTTCATCCAAACGTGTCGGTTGAACCTTATCCCTGTGTTCAAAATAATTCCATACTGATTTCAGCTCTTCGGCAACATGGGTATAGGCTTTTGCTGCTTGATTTATGTTTGCGTTTCCATTGGATATTGTGCGTAAATAATCCCTGTGGGGTGCCTTCGTTTGTCAATGTTTGGTAACAGTTATTCCGTGAGTCGAAACCGGTTATCACCCCCCATTCCGTGTCATGCACATCCCATACCACTGCTGGAATTCCGTTGTCCAATCCACGAAGAATGGCTTGATGCGCTTCCGCCCTTTTCTCCTGTTCCTTATCTCCTTCTTCCCACATCCGGCTGATATGCTGGCATTCAAAACCGGTCAGTTCGACTGCTTTTGGAAGAATTGTACGCCAATCAAAAACACTCATGGCGCTGGGACATAATATTTCATTGACTTGGATACGAAACGCGAAGGTGCTGACTCCCATAAACCAAACCGGATCAAACGTTGAATTAATATGTAGGAGAACCGTCGCCAGACTGGCGGCATAGGAATGCACAATCCCAATACCGTTTTGTTCTATAGAAGAATGATCCGTGAACCAGGAGCAATTGTTGGTTGCAGTGTTGTCCAATTTCACATCCCCTGAATGCGAGGTTTTGAATCCATCATACCAAAGCATCGATAAATAGTATCATATCTTTAGGTGGTTGGTAAGGATGTGTATAGTATGAGAATTTTGAAAGGGATTACTTATCTTTAGCATTCCAAGCCGATGTTAACTTGCTTTCTAATTAGTGTGGATTATAATATGGATAAGTATCCACATAGGTGATAAAGAATGAAAACAATTCAAATGACAATTGATGAATCTTTACTTGAAAAAGTGGATCAG
>CAZXSQ010000409.1:0-1262 GCA_964643335.1 uncultured bacterium | reverse complement strand
GTTACCCATGATCTTAATACAACGCGTTCTGCATTTATTCGTTCGGCATTGCAGATGGCGCTTCGGCGTTACGCCATCGAGTCGCTCGAGCAACAACACGGGCAGGGATATGAGCGTTTTCCCATACAACCTGGTGAATTTGATATATGGGAAACTGAACAAGTTTGGGAAGAATCATGAATCAGGGGGATGTTTTCTGGTATACGTTCAAGAAACCTGACAAACGCCGCCCTGTGGTCATCCTAACCCGTAATTCCGCTGTTTCATTTCTCACCTCCATCACTATTGCCCCGATTACAAACACAATTCGTGGAATTCCCACAGAAGTTATACTCACTCAAGCTGATGGTTTATTCTCCGATTGTGCAATCAACCTTGATAACATACAAACAGTTCAGAAATCGAAATTGGGCGCATTCATTTCACATCTTTCCGTGCAGCGGTTGCATGAAATAGGAAAAGCAATCGAGTTCGCACTTGGTTTTGATTTCTTTCGATAAATCCATGGTTGAATGATAGATTAGAACCGTTTTTGAACAATCATTATAAGCACGCCTTAGTGATCCATTTGTACACTAATGTAGATTTCATCTGGATTCATGTTTTGTAATTCAGGATGGGAATGGAATAGGTTTTCTTTTGCATAGTCCAACAATATCAGGTGTGAATTAGTTTCTGGGGCCAGAAAAAAATGCAAAAAATTTGCATTTTTACTTGACAACTGCAGATAAATTGCACTTATATACCTACTGCAGGAATTTTGCAGATTATTGTAAACGGTTTTGACCATCGATTCGTTGGTATGGATAAAGGAGAAAACGTGACATGAGCCTATTGAATCCGGATGAACTGGAAATCATGAAAAGGCGCGAGAGGATAAGCGAAAAGTGATTGAAAAGAAGGTTCAAACGTTGAACACCTATTTGAAAGAGCATCCGAAGGCGAAACTGGAAACCGCTTTAGGCAAGGTGCAAGAAAAAATTAAACAGTTACAAGTGCATAAATGGCTCCAGGTGCAAGGGGAAGGAAGAACGCTGGTTTTACAAGTGGATCAAGAAGCCTTAGAGACCGAGTCCCGCTTAGATGGATGTGATTCGAACGGATCTGCCTAAACAAGCCGCGGATACACAAGTGGTTCATGACCGCTATAAAGATTTATCCGAAGTGGAATGGGCGTTTCGAACCTGGAAAACAACGCACTTGGAACTGCGTCCTATATTTGTGCGAACTGAAGAGCATACGCGTGGCCATGTGTTAGTTGT
>CAZXSQ010000408.1:922-6324 GCA_964643335.1 uncultured bacterium | reverse complement strand
TCGCTGCCTTACCTGACGAAATACGTCCTTCGGTAAATAGCGATAAAACAAGCCATTCAGTTACCCGCTGTTGAACTTCGGCTTGATTGAGTCCAAACTGAAGCAAGGAGGTAGGCAGTTGCACTTCAAATCGGGTTTCCGTCATTATTCAAACTCCTCAAAATTTCCGTATGACTAATGGGCATGAACAAGTTGTTCTAGCATTTCAACAATCCACTGATTTAGGCTCTTTCCTTCTGCCGAAGCCCTTGATGATATTTCAGCATGCAATTCAGGGGGAATGCGCAGGTTAAATTTGCCGGAATATTCTTTATATGGCTCGATACCTTTTTTTTTACAGACGTCAAGAAATACTTCCAATGAATTCTTAAACTCACGGCGTAATTCATTCGGTGTTTTGCCATAAAAATCAGCTCCCCCGTTAAGCCCCAGTATTTCACCTCGAAACATATCGATCTCTGGATCGTATTCGATTTTAGCTTTATGGCCTTCAACTATCATGATATTCATGGTGTAACTCCATGGTTTTCCAACCATTTTCGAATGCTGGACACTGCTCCTTTATCAGTATATGGCGTTGGGTGTGGTCTATGGAATACTTTTACCTCATTAAATAAAATCACCGCAACTCTGGAACCTTCACGCTCAATGATCTCAGCACCAAGAGCAACGAACATCGCTTCAATATCAACCCATTTGATACTACCGCTAATGGGTCTGGTAAAAATACGCTCAAGCGTCTTACGATGTTTCCGTTTCATTTACTAAATAGTACCAAATAATAGTACTTTGTCAAGAATATTTTTTACACACACCGGGAATAAACAGTCATGGAAGCATTATCCTTTTCAGATAAAACAAAAAACCTCCCAGAATAAAATCTTGGGAGGTTTATTATCTTTCCCCGGCTAGAGAGTAATTTAAACTTCTATAGTTTTGTTTGGTGTGTAAAGTGAATCTTTTTCAAACTGCCCGACGGGTTCTTGTTCGGGTTTGCCTTGGAGGATTTCTTTGCGTTCTTCTTTCATTTGTTCAAGGGACTGATCCAATACATCTAATTCTTGTTGTTCAATATCTTCACCATCTTCGATTTGCTTCTCATTCATTGAGCCGCCAAGCATTTGATTGGTTACGTTGAAGAAGGCGCCCAGGTCTTTCTCGACATCCTCACCAACATTTTGCAGGTAATCCGGCTCGAATCCCAATTCTTCCAACTGGCCGCCATAGTTTTCGTTCATATTGGTGAAGAAATTATTTAATTTCGCGGACACATGCTCGCGTGAGGAATCGATCAAGCTTCGTGTGGCTTCGAGGAATGATCCCAGATTGGTTGAATCGGCATTGAGGACTCCCTTGGCGGCTTCTAAAAATCCACCCAAAGTACCGGTGTCATCAAATTGTGCCAATTCTTCCGCAGCCATATTGAAACTATCAAGGTCTTTGCCGCTGATTGACAGATTCAGCGAATATTCATGTGATACTTTCTTTGCAACGGAGAGAACTTCTCCACCCATTTCAGATCCATGATTCCGTTCCGCCACCAATGCCACCGATTTGGACTCTTCGAAGAAGATACGGGCTTCAAAATCCCGTGTCTGGAGAGTTTGTTCAAAAGAAGTATAACGCTGAGCCGCCGCTTCCATTGATTGATAACTCAGCTGTGCCGGTTTAGATTCCATCTCCAGATTTTCAGGATTCTCAGGAAGCGCCGCAGGCCGTGTGCCTTCCAATTGCTGCATACTGGATTGAGCGAAATTGACAGCCAGATCAAGGTCAAAAGAACCATCCGATTTGAGCCGCAAGTCAATGGAGGCTTCAAAACGGCCGTCTTCGCTTACAATAATTTGGTTCGTTTCTCCAACTTGCGGGGTTTTTCTAGCATTCTCCACCGCTTTTTCAACCGCATCTTCAGCAAATTCAGACATTTCTAGACGATCTTTCTTCTCTTCATCCTTTTCGGTTTCCGTGTTGGATTCCTTCAAAGGAGAATTGATCGATCGCAAAAGCGGTGAAGTGGGTGGGGCCAAAAGTCCTGATTTTAACTGGTTCGGAAGGGAAAGTCCGTTCCGAGCAAGACCACCAAGTGGTGATTTTTGATTTTGATTTCCGATTGGGTTTCCATTCAGAAAACCGCCAAGACCTGCTCCGAAAAGGGCTTGCCCTTGATTGGGGATTCCAAGCAAGGTAACCATCGCGCCGATTTGCCCTTTCTATAAATTTACCTTTAAATATCGGCGTGGTTAATCATATCTTAACCAATAAGAACACTTTTGTTGGGAGTATTTGACTATTTGTTGGGAGTATTTAAATAAAAATAAACCATTATAATGTGATGAAGTCTTAATAAAACTAATAATTGCAGTGAAATTGTCTCAAAACTATTAGATGCCAAGGATTCCACAACATAGGGCAATCCGCCGCGGCGAACGCAGGTTTACTATAATTGTAGGGGCAAATCTACGTGTTTGCCCTTACAATTTGCCCTATGTGTCTAATCTGTTTTGAAACAATTTCTTGGTGCAGGGGTCCGGCATGTCCGGTTTTGGCATCATTATTCCTGCTCACAATGAGCAAAACTGTATTCAAGCCTGTCTTGACAGTTTAAAGCCATTTTTTTTGGCGGGAGATGAAATCGTTGTCATGGATGCCGGCTCTACCGACGAAACGGCTAATATAGCAGTTCAAGCGGGGGTGCGCGTTATTCAACTTTCCTCGAACAAACGGGGATTGGCTATCGCGTCCGGTGTAAAATTTTTCCAAGAATTTAAAAGGCGGATTGATTTTTTAATAATTGCTCATGCGGATATGATTTTTTCACCCAATGCCCGTCAGGTTCTGTTGAAAGCAATGGAAAATCACCCTGATTCGCCAGGTGGATGTTACGGTCATCGAATCAATGCAAAAGGATTACAATACCGTGTAGTGGAAATGGGGAACAAATTTCGGGCAAGTATATTGAATATGCCTTATGGGGACCAGGCGCAATTCTTCCGTCCGGAAGTCCTCGAGGCTGCTGGTGGATTTCCCGAGATGGAATGGCTTGAAGATGTTGAACTCTCCCTTCGGCTTCGCCAAATCGGGCCAATGAAATATTTGAATTATCCGGTTACAATACCATCTAGGCATTGGGAAAAAGGTGTAATTAGAACCACTTTAAGTAACTGGAGTACCGTTTTGCAATATTTATTTAAAAGGTTAAAAAAATAAGTTGATTTCCTTTTTATGCTTCTTGAACTTATTTAAGTCCCCGTCAGAATGCACAAGATAAACGTATCACTGTGGAATATTGACAGAATACAGAATGAATTGAGTTTGCTATGCCGGAAGTATATGATCCAGATGTTACTATCGATGTCAGCGTTGTTATCCCCAGTTTCAATGAAGAAGATGCGATCAGTTCGGTTATTGACGATGTTCATGCCGCAATGGACTCAACTGATTACAAATATGAGATAATTGTGGTGGATGATTGTTCCGCCGATTCTTCTGCTCGAATTGCCAGAGAAAAAGGGGTGCGTGTCATTGAACGTAAAATGAATGGCGGTTCGGGTGCGTCACGTAAGACGGGACTGAAAAATGCCCGGGGTGAAATCGTCGTTATGCTGGACGCCGATGGAACCTACACAGCCGTCGATATTCCAAAGATGCTGGAACTGTTTCCCGACTGGGATCAGGTCAACGGTGCCCGAACCTCGGAAAAAGGTACCATGAAGATGTTTCGAGTGCCCGCGAAATGGTTCATAAGGCAGTTGGCCATTTATCTTTCCGGAGTATATATTCCTGATCTGAACACCGGATTAAAAGCCTTCAAGCGGAATATAATGCTAAGATACCTTTGGGTGATCCCCGACGGTTTTTCATGCGTCACCACGATGACATTGGCCTTTTTGTGTAATGGCCATGCGGTGACCTGGATTCCTACACAATATCATAAGCGTATCGGGAAATCCAAATTTCATCCGATTAAAGACACCACCAAATACTTTTCAACCGTCGTCCGTATGGTGATGTATTTCAATCCATTGCGGGTTTTCATGCCAATCAGTTTGGTGCTCTTTTTTCTGGGAGTCATTCGTGGGCTGGTGGATTATTTTTTCCGCGCCGGGACACTGCAGGAAGGCGATATCATTTTGACTCTGGGTGGAATTTTAATCGGAGTGATGGGATTACTGGCGGATTTGATCGTGGCTCAAGGCCGTGCCAATTTAATTGATAACAAGACTCATTTAAACAAGAAATAACCTCAAAAGTGTTCCATTTATTCCATCTTTTGTTCATTTTAACCCTTGCCGCTTTCTGAAATATGTGACATCATACCTATTATATTGACTTTACACGGCCATGTTTCTGTGGCACGATTAGACCATTGTGTATGTAAAATAAATTCCAGATTTAAATTTTTTTCAGGAAACTCTCTTGATAAAAATATAAATTTTTTATATTATATATATGCTTATATTTAAAATGAATTTTTGCCTTTGCAATTAAAAAAATTGTAACGCCGCCGTCTCGACGGCAAGGCAGAAAAGCCGGCAAGATACCTGCGTTACAAAGTTCAATATATCGCCGCCGTTTCTGCGGCCAGAATGTAACGGGATTGTCTCAAAACTATGTTAGATGAAAAAGAAGCCGCAACATAGGGCCAACACATAGGTTTGCCCCTACCATATGTAAGGTTAGACCTATGTGTCTAACCTGTTATGAGATACCCCCAGGAAGTGCCGGCAATCCGTCACGTCGGACGGCGTTACTCGGAGTTTGTTTATGAAAACTGTTACTTTAATACCGCCCAGCAAGTTCAGTAAGAACGTTGCCCGCGATTTGGTATATGGATGTTGGTGTAAAGGAAAAAGAATTGCCGGAATCCAGTTCCCGCCGGTTTCACAATTACTGGTCACCACTGTACTGAAAGAAAGTGGACATGAAGCCCATTTGTTGGATGCAGCTGGCCTTCAATATTCTATCGAACAGATCAAACAGGAATTTGCCCGCGAAAAATACGGCGCGTGCATTATGCTGACCTCCACCATGACGGTGCAGGAAGACGCTGAAATTCTGGACGAACTTAAGCAAGTCAATCCCGAAATGAAAACCATCGCGACAGGATCGCAACCCACTTTCATGCCTCACGCCACCTTGGCACGAAAGGGAATCGATTTTGTGGTCCTGCGTGAACAGGAATTTATAGTGCGTGACCTGGTCAATGCATTGGATCAGGGCGGAGATGCCTATCAAAACGTTAAAGGAATCGGATTCCGGAATGGGAAGGGTGAGGATGTCATTAATCCATTTGCCCCACTCATCAAGCATCTGGATGACTTGCCCTTTGCCGACCGTACCTTGCTGCCACAAGATATCGATTATTTTAACCCAATTGTCAAGCGAATGCCCTTTACAACCAT
>CAZXSQ010000408.1:0-912 GCA_964643335.1 uncultured bacterium | reverse complement strand
CCGCCAAATGCACGTACTGCTCTTCACCTCCCTTTTATGGTGAGAAAGTGCGGTTTCGTACGGCTGAAAAAGTGCTTGACGAGATGGAATATGTTCAAAACTTGGGCTACAAAGAAGTGTTCTTCCGTGACGAATTGTTTACCGCATCCAAAAAACGTGTGTTGGACATATGCGCTGGAATCAAAGAAAGGAATATCGATTTGACCTGGATTTGCAGTTCACGGGTCAACAATGTCGATCCAGAAATGTTGCAACATATGAAAGAAGCCGGGTGCCATTTGATCCGCTTCGGTGTGGAATCCGGCGTGCAGGAGATTCTGGATAACGTGCGCAAGGATATCACCGTGGAGGAAACCCGCCAGGCGTTCAAATGGTGTCATGAATATAAGGTTGACACCCATGCCCACTGCATGATTGGCAGTCCCGGTGAAACGCAGGAAACCATCGATGCAAGTTTGAAATTCATCAAGGAAATCGATCCAACCATTATCACCTTTGGAATCACCACCCCCTATCCGGGAACCGCTCTGTTTGATGAGGTAGCGGCGGTGCATCCGGAAATCGGTGACGGGAGCCAGATGGACCTGAGCAGGTTGCACACCGATTCATTCTTCAACCAATTTTTCACCGACCTCTCCAACGAAGAACTCTCCCGCAACATCCGCCGCATCTACCGCGAGTTCTATTTCCGCCCCAGCTACATCTGGGGCTGGCTAAGACGAATCAAAAGCTGGGACGAGTTCAAACGGGTAACACTAGCAGGCGCCAACGTATTTGACTTTGCTCTTAATCGTGGGGATTGAGTTTTCTCAGGGCACTGTACCTTGGGAGCGCGGGCATCAGGGTGCCAAGAGTGTGCCGTTTACACCCTTGACGTGACACCGCAAGGGTATAAACAACATACCCTTGGCA
>CAZXSQ010000407.1:0-6330 GCA_964643335.1 uncultured bacterium | reverse complement strand
TAGTTCGGGGAAGAAAAGTGAAAATAGGGGTCGAATGAGGATCTCAGTAACACGGCCTCCACCCGAAGGCCGTATGTTTTGGGAAGAAACCAGCGGACGGTCATAAAAGGCTTTGACATACTTGATTTCCGGCCGATAGACAAGCGGAGCAACAAGAGCATAGACAAAACGTGGGTGGACATTTTTAATATCCGCGTCAACGTAGACAATAATATCGCCTTTCAATTGATAAAGGGCTTTCCATAGGTTTTCTCCCTTTCCCCGCTGTGTTCCCATTTCAGGAAGAATGCCGGCAGAAAGATAGACATCCGCTCCAAACGTGGCTGCCACATCCATGGTCTGATCGGTGGAGCCTGAATCGATAACGGCGATTTCATCGAGAACAGGATAACGGTCCATCATCTCCGATTTGAATAGGATTACTTCTTTTCCTATGGTTTTTTCTTCATTTAAAGTGGGTATGCACAATGATATGGTTAGCCCTTGAGTTTCCTTTTGTTCGACAATTTTTTTTATATCCCAAAAACAAGAGTGATGAAACGTGTGACTTGCCAACCACTCGTTAATATTCATCGCAAAAACCTCCATCAATAGCCAGCAGCACCCCGATCAACTGAGCAAGTCCGGTGGAAATTGGTTCAATGTACACTATTTCTTCTTTTTCATGCCACCGTTCGCCTTTGGACAGACCGAGCGTGATAGCCGGTATGGAATGTTCGATAAAAGCTGACAGCTCTGATATGCTGGGGGAGATCCGCGGAGATATGTTCATTTTTTGCATAATATTCCGGGTGTGTTTCACCAAGGGGTGGCGGAAATCTATACCACCTGGTTTTCTTTGGGCAACGATATCGAGTGTCAGTTCGGAGCCGCTTTTATATGCAATCTCTGAGGTAATATCTTCGATTTCTTGCTGAATATTTTTAACTATCTCTTCAGATTCACTGCGAACTTCGAAGCGGAGACGGGCATTTTTAGCGATAGTATTGAATGAAGTGCCGCCTTCCATTGTGCCTAATTGAATGCTGGTCATAGGCCGTTTCGGGAGAGGAATACTATTGATCTTATTGATCACTTCATTCATTGTCTCGATTGCACCCGAAGCACCAAAACGTGTCCAATCATATTCTTCCGGAACTCGACAATCAATTTCACCGCGGAACATGCCGATTGAAGTAAAACTAAGGCGATGAAGTTGTACTCCTTCTAAACAAATACCGGTGCGGATCGTTTCGTTTGTATTGGTCAAGAAGAAATTCAATCCTTCCAAGTTACCTTTACCGAGGCTTCGTGTCGCCCCCATCAATATCAAATTGGAATTCAACCGGATTCTTAAATGGTTTAGCAACGTGGGGAGTGATGCCACGGCAGCCACGCCCAGGCTGTTATCTCCTACACCAGGACCAATGAATTTATCCGGTTGAACGGAAACAGAGTGATCAACATCATCTGAGAAAACCGTGTCTGTATGAGCGACAAGTATAATATTATCTTCGCCAATTTCCCCCGGTAATATACCGAAAACATTTCCGATTTCGTCAATGGAACAATTTTGCAATTCGCATTCATTAAAGCGATCACAAAGAAATTGAATTCGCCTGCCTTCATGAAACGTAGGAGCGGGCAGTTCACTTACCATGACCAGGTTAGCAAGAATGATTTCACGGATCGATTCTGCTCCTTCGCGGAAGTATGGTAAAGATTCAATTATTTTGTCGATGGAATCGTATGTACGTATTATTGAGTTCATAAAAGGTTTGATTTAAATCCCCAAATTTTTATTTCTTCTACAACATTTACTTTTTCTTATGAGTAATTCTATAATATTATATGGATAAATAATATATATAATACCTGCTATAGGTAATTTACTTACAAATGTCTGAAAACATTGGATTTATCTCTACGCGATTTGCGGGAACTGATGGAGTGTCTCTTGAAAGTGCCAAATGGGCCCAGATATTCGGAGAACCAGAACATCATATCAATTTTTGGTACGCTGGCCGACTTGACCGTGATCCTGAAGCCAGTTTTTGCATTCCTGAAGCCTATTTTGGACATCCTGAAAATCTATGGATCAATGAACGAATTTGGGGACAGCCGCGCAGAGAGCCTTTGGTCACACGGCGAATTCATGATCTGGCCGAATATCTGAAGATGACCATTTATGAATTCGTTGAACAGTATGAAATCACTGTGCTTGTTATCCAAAATGCGATTTCCATTCCTATGCATGTGCCTTTAGGAATTGCTATCACTGAATACCTCTCTGAGACCATGATGCCGGCAATTGCCCATCATCATGATTTCTTTTGGGAGCGGACACGGTTCTTGGTTAACAGTGTACCCGATTATCTTGACTTGGCCTTTCCACCACGGGGAGTAAATATACAGCACGCTGTAATAAATCAGTCCGCTCAGGAAAGTCTTTCTTACCGCAAAGGCCTTTCTTCTCTACTTGTTCCGAATGTGTTGGATTTTGACAACCCTCCTCCGGCTACTGATACGTACTCCAGCGATGTTCGAGAAAATATCGGTTTACAACCGGATGATGTCATGATTCTTCAACCAACCAGGGTTGTTCCAAGGAAAGGAATTGAACATTCAATTAAACTGATTCAAATGCTGGACGATCCCAAATATAAACTGGTGGTTTCTCATGAAGCCGGTGATGAAGGATTTGAATATAGAAATATTTTAAGTGAAATGGCTCACGAAGAAAACATCGGTATTTATTTTGTATCGACTAAGGTTGGAGAAATACGGCAGTACGACAGTGAAGGCAAGAAAATATATACTCTTTGGGATCTTTATCGTAATGCAGACCTGGTTACCTATCCCAGTTTATATGAAGGATTCGGGAATGCTTTTTTGGAGGCGGTTTACTTTCGTTTACCAATCCTGGTGAACCGTTATTCGATCTTTGCCCGAGATATTGAACCGAAGGGTTTTCGTGTTCCTGTTATGGAAGGATACATAACTCGCTCGGTTGTGGAGGAAGTCCGGCATCTTTTGGAAGACCCTGATTATCGAAAAGAAACCGCAGATCACAATTATGAATTGGCTAAACGTTTTTTCAGTTATTCAGTTCTCAGAGAAAAACTACGTATTCTGGTAGGGGACTTAAAAGGAATTTGAGATAGGCAATGTTCAAGAATCTTTCAATGACCATTCTTCGCAGATTGCGAAAAAGATTCGAAAAGCTGTATGGAGGAAAGTCAGCTGATCGTTGCATTGAAAGGTTGATCATGATGGTCGGCCGTTATGGAGTCGGTGTGGATATTGATCAATCAAATCATCAGTGGAATCAATCCAATAACATATTAATAACTTATGGCGACATGATCAAAAAAGAAAATGAGCCGCCATTATTTACGTTAAAACACTTCCTCGATGAACGATTGAAAGGAGCGATCCATGCCGTTCATATTCTTCCTTTTTTCCCTTATTCGTCCGATGATGGATTTTCCATTATCGATTATCGGAGCATAAATCCGGATTTGGGGACATGGGAAGATATAGAATCGATTGCTGAAAATTTTCATCTCATGTTTGATCTGGTGCTGAATCATGTTTCCAAACAAAGTTCATGGTTAAAAGATTATGTATATGGTATCGCACCAGCACGTTATTATTTTATCGAAGTGGGTCCTTCTGCTAATTTTAGATCGGTTGTACGACCCAGGAACCTACCCTTATATACCCCAATCATGACGAGGGATGGTCAGCGTTATCTCTGGACTACCTTTAGCGATGACCAGATTGATCTCAATTTTGCCAATCCGGATGTGTTATTCGAGTTTATTGATATTTTGTTTTTCTATATTTCAAAAGGCGCAACGGCTATTCGTCTGGATGCGATTGCTTATCTTTGGAAAAAATTAGGTACATCATGTATCCATCTTTCACAAACGCATGAAGTGGTGAAAATTTTTAGAGACATTCTCAACATGATAGACACTCGCATTATATTGATTACGGAAACCAATGTTCCCCATAAAGAGAACATCAAGTATTTCGGCTCTGGTGATGAAGCGCATATGATTTACCAGTTCAGTCTTCCTCCTTTATTGCTTCATGCTTTTTATTCGGAAGATACCACTTATTTAACCGAATGGGCGTCTGCATTACCGGAATTGAGACTGGGGTGTACTTATTTGAATTTTACCGCTTCTCATGACGGGATTGGCATTCGGCCTTTGGAAGGACTGGTTCCGGATGAAGAATTTGACAAGGTCCTGATCGAAGTCCAACATCGCGGTGGTTATATTTCCACCAAAACCAATAAGGATGGAAGCGAAAGCCCTTATGAATTGAACATAACCTATTTTGATGCGCTTTCCACACCGGGACATCCCCAGTCACCGGAGCATATGAAACGTTTTCTTTGCTCGCAAACGGTTGTACTTGGACTGAAGGGAATACCGGGTATTTATTTTCACAGCTTAACGGCCACTAAAAACGATTATGCGTTGGTTGAGCAAACTCAAAGACTAAGATCCATCAACCGGAAAAAATGGAAAGAGGAGGATTTGAATTCATTACTTGATCATTCTGCATCTCAAACAGCGCAGGTTTTTAATGAATACGTTCGATTACTGGAAATTCGCTCACAACATCCTGCATTTCATCCTGATGGGAAACAAACAGTGTATAATTTGAGCGATAAAGTTTTTGCTTTTTTAAGAATGGCTCCTGACGGTGGCGAGACGATTGTCTGCATTAGCAATTTCTGCAGCGAACATTTAAACCTTTCTGTGCAAGATAGAATTCCTTGCTTGAGTATGTCTCAAATTTGGAAGGAATTGATCGCTGATGAAATCTATGAGGGATCGAAAAGCGAGATTTATCTGGAACCCTATCAAACAGTTTGGTTATGTGTTTAACGTCAATCCGTTTGTTGTGGCGAATTACCGGTAATTTTCAAATGGGATTGTCTCAAAACTATGTTAGATGAGTAAGATGCCACAACATAGGGCAAACACATAGGTTTGCCCCTACCATATGTAGGGTTAGACCTATGTGTCTAACCTGTTATGAGATAATCCCGTTACTTACTCCGGCGGCGTTACTCACTTCGAGGCACATGATATAGAAACATGGCATAGGTGATGTAATCATCCGGTTGGCGCTGATGAAAAGGAGCCAGTTTTGGATAATTCTCTCCCGAACCGATGCCATGAAGATAGGAAGCGCTTACGACATAAATCCCCGGTTGGATTTGATCCAAATCTTTTACTTTGACATGTGATACTTGATAAGCGTCGGGATATGCTTTTGGCCCAAAATAGAGTAAACGTACTATTTGTAATTTATGTTTTTTTAAATACCGTTTCAGGTGAAGTAAATCCTGTCCCCAATCCAAATTGGAATCGACTGCGTAGTAATGACCATTTTTCGGTCCGCCGATCAATCTATTGAAATATTCCAGATAATGTGGATGAATGGACAATACGGATATAGTGTTCCAAGCAAGCAAGACAATTAAGATAGTGGAATTAATCGTGCAATGTTTTTTGGACAGATGACTCAAGGGCTGACCGCTAATGCGGTCTTGCCTTTGCCACCCTCCGTATAGGGGCGGTTCCCGAACCGCCCCTACAGCATTATTATGGTTGGTTTGTGCGCCGGACCGGTATATTTCAATGATGAAATAAAATGCAGCGCCTGCCAGTAGAACGATAAGAAATGGAACAGCAGGGATAGCATGACGGTAACCGATGTTGGCTGTGTTATAAAATACGATTATATAGCCGTAAATGCCTGGGATGAGTAGCAGAGATGCAAGTTCCAATAGTGAGAGACGAATTTTTCTAGTGATTAATAGGATTGCTCCTATGAGAATAATCAACAGCAACGGTATTGGTGTTTTTATAAAGAAAAGTACAGGGTAGTACAAACGCCAGCCGCTGGAGGATAAATCTCCCATAAAATATCCCAAGTGACCTGTACTCAAGTGGGCACGATTGGCACAAAATCCCTCCCAGTGACTGAAAGCTGGAAGATACCGTCGAAGAAATAGCCAAAATGGATCATTCGAATTGCGAACGTCCTGCTCGATTCGCTCATCCATGCCAAAGAGAATAAGAAACGTATTTATCGGCACCTGGCTTTGATGCCAGATATAACTTCGAATGGGTGGTCTGGGGCCGGGAATGGAATCGCCTACTTCAAATGCATAACCCGCCCATATCGTGAAAAGAGCTACCGCTGTGATAATGAGCGTCAATGTCAGCGCACGAAGACCGTACTGAAGAAGACCAGATGGGCGGTGTTTGAAAAATGGCAGAGGTGTATTGCGTTGGGGCGGATCGTGTAGGGGCGGTTCCC
>CAZXSQ010000406.1:1345-6359 GCA_964643335.1 uncultured bacterium | reverse complement strand
TTTGTTGGCTAATCATCCTTCTTCTCTTTTTTATAGACAAATTGGATTGAATAATGTGCCATGCCCAACTTTTGTGTGGGTGTTAGATGATCCATTTATTATGGGGGATGAACAGTTTTCACAAGATGAGTTGGTGTTGATAGCCGATCCCGGTTTCGAAAAAGCAGCCAGGCAGCGGGGGGCGAAGCAGGTGTTATTTCTGCCGGTGGCCGCTCCGGATTCGGTCCAAGGAGAATACCGGGAGGACTATGCCGTGCCATTGGCCTATGCCGGCAGTACGATGGTCTTGGCAGATGCGCACCGGCAGATGGATCCGGCAATCGCGCAATATCTTGATATGATTATTTCGAAAAAACTTACAACGCCTGCTGTTGATTTTGAAACTTTGTTGGAAGCCAACCCATTATCAGAAGAGAAGCAAATTCGCCTGACCGGTCAGCTGGCTTATTATCTCTACGCCGAAGCGAACCGGTTTTCCCGCATTCGATACCTCGAACCTTTGGTTGATCTGGGATTGCATTTATATGGCAACCAGGCTTGGGTTCTTCAAATCAAAGGCACGCCTCTTGAGTCTTGTTTTCGCGGGACGGTTGATCCTTTTATGGACTATCCAAACTTGATTCGATCCGCTTCAGTAAACCTTAATTTAAGAAGCCTGCAGGGCTATGTAGTTCCTACGCAGCGGGATTTTCTCGTGCCCCGGTTAGGCGGGTTTCTTTTATCCACCCGTGTTCGTGAAGAATCCTATGAATGGAATGAGGCTGATCCGGCAAATCGTTTCAAACTGGATGAGTTTCCGTGGTCGACTTCTTGTTTCACTCCCACTGCTTTGGCTGACCAGTCCCGCTATTTCATTGAACATGAAGCCGCTCGGCAACAATGGTCATCTTATGCGGGTGACATTATTGCCAACCAACACACCTTTTCACACCGGATGGACCAGCTGGGAAAACTGATTGATGATTCCCGGCTTGTGCTATAATGGAAAAAAATCATAAAGGAGGGGAAAAGGATGCTCTATCGATTAGTATCTATAAGTGTTATATGTTTGATGTTTGCTTCATGTGCAACTTTTTTAACGTCCGGTGACCGGCGGTTATCTGAAGCTGAACGTGAGAGAGATTATGAACTCCTGTTTGATGGAGAAGATTTGACAGAGCATTGGGTCATCATGGGAAATCCCGAAGGTTGGACGGTGAAAGACGGTGTCATTCACAGCGATGGGGGTAAAGGCGGTGAATGGCTGAGGTCGAAAAAAGAATATAGTGATTTTATTCTTCGTTTGGAATGGCGTGTTTCGCCGGGAGGCAACAGCGGAGTGTTTTTCAGGTGCCTGGAGGAGGGTCATCCGTGGGTGACAGGATATGAAGTGCAGATATCGAATGAACAGCCACCGCGCGATGACAGCCACTGCACCGGCGCTCTGTATGGTTTGGCAGCGGTTGACCCACGCCCGGACGAATCGCCGGAGGTGTGGCGTTCATTCGAAATTATGTGCGTACATAAACGAATCATAATAAAAGTTGATGATCAAGAAGTGGTTGATGTAGATATCGACACAATTGAAGCCGCCAGAGAGAAGCCCATGGAAGGCTATATTGGATTACAGGATTCCCATACCGGAGAAGGGAAATGGGTTGAATTTCGGAATATTCGTATTCGAGAATTATAAACTGAAAGAGGTATTCTGTGATGAAAGAACAAGTTATAAAAATTGGTTTTGTTGGAGCAGGGAATATTGTTCGCAGCAGGCATATACCCAATTTACAGCAAATCCCTGGTGTTGAACTTGTGGCTGTAAGTAACAGAACACGTGAATCTTCTGAAAAAGTGGCCAATGAATTTGGCATTCCCAAAGTTTATGACTCTTGGAAGGAACTGGTTCAATCTGATGAAATTAATGTAGTTTGGATCGGCACCTGGCCTTATATGCATCATCCAGTAACCTTGGAGGCTTTATCGGCCGGTAAACATGTTTTTTGCCAGGCGCGGATGGCCATGAATCTAAAAGAGGCAAAGGAAATGCTGGATGCGGCTGAACAATCCAATTTAGTAACCATGCTTTGCCCGCCGCCAATGGGGATAAAAGGCGATTCCTTTGTACGTGATCTTACTCGGGACGAACAGTTTTTCGGCGATCTCTATTCAATTCATTTAAGAGCGATGTCCGATAATTATCTTGATCCTGATGCGCCTTTATCCTGGCGGCAGCGGGAAGACTTGTCAGGCGTGAATACATTGACAGTTGGGATTTATGCCGAGGTAATTCATCGCTGGTTTGGTTATGCCAAAAATGTAACAGCCCAGTCGAAAACGTTTATCTTGGAACGGCCAACAGAGAAAGGCCAAACCGGAAGAGTTACCCGTCCGGATATTGTTTTCAGCATAAGCGAAATGGAGAACGGTGCTTTGATGCGTTGTGAATGGAGCGGTATGGCCGCTCCAGCTCCACCCTCGTCGCTCGAAGCTTATGGCAGCCGGGGCGCTTTGCGTTATGTTTTTGACACGGACGAGATTTACACCTCGCAAAAAGGAAAACCGTGGGAAAGAATCGAAATTGAACCGGGTCTGATGAATAAATGGAGAGTCGAACAGGATTTTATCGACGCCATTCATACCGGGAAAAAAGTTCATCCTGATTTTTATGATGGAATGAAATACATGGAATTTACGGAAGCAGTTTTCAGGTCGGTTGAAACTAAGCAATTAATCGAGTTGATTTGATTAATCCCATCTTTTCTTGTATGAGCAATGGATTCATTTCATTGTCACGCTAAACTAAAATGTCGAGCGGTTTCATACTTATTCAAAACATAATCATAGATAGAGGTGTTATGACACTGTCTGAACACGCGATTTATTTTTATAACTCGGAGAGTAAACGGAAAGAACTGTTCAAAAGCATTGAACCCGGCCATGTCCGTATGTATACCTGTGGCCCGACGGTATATAACTATGCTCATATCGGGAACTACAGGGCGTATATCTTTGAAGATGTGTTAAGACGTTATCTGAAATACCGGGGATACCGCGTCACTCAGGTCATGAACCTGACCGATGTGGAGGATAAAATAATTCGTACTTCAAAAGAGAAGGGAATTTCCATCTACGAACATACAGCTCCTTATATCGATGCTTTTTTTGAAGATATTGATACGCTGAACATTGAACGGGCTGAACATTATCCTCGTGCGACCGAACACATTCCGCAGATGGTGGAATTGGTTAAAAAACTCATCGACAAAGGGTATACATACGAGAAAGATGGATCCATTTATTGTAGAATAAATAAATTTGATTCTTACGGCCGTTTATCTGGTATTCGTCCTGATGAAGTTAAGTCCGGGGCGCGGATCGACTCGGATGAATATGAAAAAGAAGATGCGCGTGATTTTGTATTGTGGAAAGGCAAAAAAGAAGGTGAGCATTACTGGGAGACGGAATTAGGCCCCGGCCGTCCCGGATGGCATATAGAGTGCTCAGCCATGTCCAAAGAGTATTTGGGAGAGCATTTCGATATCCATACCGGCGGTGAAGATAATATTTTCCCCCATCACGAAAATGAAATCGCACAAAGCGAGGCGGCGTACGACACCAAGTTCGTAAATTACTGGCTGCATTGCCGGCATTTGCTGGTAGACGGCGAAAAAATGGCCAAATCCAAAGGGAACTTTTTTACTTTGCGGGATTTAATCGAACAAGGCCATCACCCAATGGCCATTCGATATTTTCTGGTTTCAGGACATTACCGGAGTTCACTGAATTTAACGGAAGATTCATTGCAGGCCGCACACTCTGCATGGACACGTATCATGGACTTCCATACTCGTATCCGCGAGATTGTTGAAAGCAATGTATCGGCTCCACGAACAGAACGACTGGATGAGGAGTTGCAAAATTTCGTCAAACAATTTAATGCGCATATGGATGACGATCTGGATACTCCCCGTGCCCTTGCAGTTTTGTTTGATTTTATACGCGAAGTGAATAAATTACTGGATGCCGCCCCCATCGCTCAATCTCAAGCACATTCCCTGCTTGACACACTTCAGCGAGTTGATTCGGTCATGGGTGTGATCCAGGAAGAGGAAGAACTGCTCGATGAAGAAATCGAACAAATGATCGAAAAACGCCAGGAAGCGCGTAAGCAAAAAGATTTTGCCACGGCTGATGCGATTCGTGATCAACTCGCCGATCAGGGGATCATCCTTGAAGACACACGTGATGGTGTTCGCTGGAAACGTAGATAAATGCTTTATCA
Source organism: uncultured bacterium (assembly GCA_964643335.1). Taxonomy (GTDB): domain Bacteria; phylum Hinthialibacterota; class Hinthialibacteria; order Hinthialibacterales; family Hinthialibacteraceae; genus CAZXSQ01. The sequence goes on along the minus strand of CAZXSQ010000406.1, from coordinate 2,098 downwards.
TTCCTTAGACATACGGTCCTTTCTCATATTTTAACAAGTCATTGGGTATAAAAAATGAAACAACAATCCTATTACCGTAAACAGATACAAGCCAAACCCATCCGTGCAAACATAAGTGTCAATGATTTGATTGACAATTGTTTCAGTTCTTTTAACGCACGCACTTTTCGCGATATGTGCCACTTATTTACCGGCCCTATCTGCGAAAAGAATGCAACGGTGGGATTAAGCCTGGCTGGCGCACTGGTGCCTGCCGGATTGGGGCAATCCTGTCTTGTCCCCTTAATCAAAGGTGGATATATTGACTGGATGATTGGTACTGGGGCGAATTTTTATCATGATATCCATTTTTGCTTAGGCTTTTCCATGTATGAAGGATCACCAACGGCGGACGATTGTCAACTGCGTGAAGACGGCGTCATTCGAATTCATGATATATTCTTTAAAGCGGAAGCACTCTACGAGACGGATAAATTTTTACGAACCCTTTTCCGTGAAAAGCGGATGAGCCCAATTGTTTCCAGTGTGGAGATTCATCGTATTATTGGTGATGAACTTTTGTGGCAGTGGCCGGAGTCACACAACTTTAGTGTCTTGGCAGCGGCAGCGATGATGGATGTTCCGGTTCATACGTCCAGCCCTGGAGATTCGAGCACAGGGATGAATCTGGCTGCATTGTCTTTGGAAGATCATCAGGTGACCGTGGATCCAAATTTGGATGTGAATCTCACATCGGCATGGGTTTACGATGCG
>CAZXSQ010000406.1:0-1335 GCA_964643335.1 uncultured bacterium | reverse complement strand
AAACCCGCCGCTGTTATTTTTGGGGGAGGAAGCCCCAAAAATTTTCTCATGCAAACCGAACCTCATATCCAAGAAATATTGGGATTAGAAGAAGCGGGGCATGACTATTTTATTCAATTTACTGATGCGAGAATAGACACCGGAGGATTGAGCGGTGCGACGCCTTCAGAAGCGGTGAGTTGGGGAAAGATCGATCCCAATCAGTTAAGCAGTACTTTAGTATGCTATGGAGATTGCTCCGTGTATGTTCCTCTTTTCGCTGCTTATATTCTGAATTCCGGTTGTAAAAGAGAACCGAAGAGATTATGGCGGCGCCGTTATGCATGCTTGGAGTTATTAAGAAAAGATTTCGAAAAGTCAAAACACTGGGGACAATGAATTTCATCCTCCAATGAATTTATATCCCATTCGATGAACAGTGACAATATGCTGAGGATTTTCAGGATCTTTCTCTATCTTCTGGCGTAATTTGGCGATGTGATTATCGACCGTCCGTGTAGATGGCATGGTGGTGTACCCCCACACATGTTCAAGAAATTGTTCCCGCGTCACTACATTACCTTCATTTTCGATAAAAAGACGCAGCATTTCGAATTCCCGTGGGGATAAATCCAAGGGTTGACCATTATAAGTGGCCTTGTATTTATTGAAGTCAATAACGAAACCATCGAAGGTGTATTCTTCAAGGGGCAGCTGCTGTTGTGTACTGCGCCTCAGAATGGCTTTTACCCGCGCCAGCAATTCTTTTAAACTGAATGGCTTGGTGATGTAATCGTCCGCTCCGACTTCGAGTCCAGCAATTTTATCCTCTTCCGCTCCGCGAGCGGTCAGCATGATAATAGGAGTCGTGGAACCGGATTCTTTTAATTTACGGCAGACATCCATACCGTCCATACCCGGCAACATCAAATCAAGAATGATCAAATCGAATTTTTCTTTTTGTGCGAGACGAAGCCCTTCGGTACCATTGGCCGTTGCCTCGATTTCATAATTTTCAAATTCGAGATTATCAAGCAATCCTCTTCTCATGTCGGGTTCATCTTCGATGATTAGGATTCTAGGCATTGTTGAGTACTTTCTTCTCTGGTTGAATCTCCATATTATTAAATACTCACATCGTAATTCAAATCATATTATTTTAAATGAATCTTTGTTTAAATGTTAGAGTGCTTCGAAAACACATGGAGAAATGTTGCTGCCGGAATCAATATTCCGGTGTAGATGGATAGTCCTTTGATGATTGCAGATGATGAAATAGCCATGCGGATTGATATCTTTTCTTGTACCCGTTCACAGCTTACATTCCATTGATTTTGTTCCCCAAATCACTTGCGA
>CAZXSQ010000405.1:2102-6387 GCA_964643335.1 uncultured bacterium | reverse complement strand
AAGGGAAGTTCGCCGATTTCATCCAAAAAGAGAGTCCCGTTATTGGCTTCATGGAATAAGCCTTTTTTGTGGGAATCCGCACTGGTAAAAGCCCCCTTTTTGTGCCCGAATAGGGAGTTTTCCATCAATTCGTTTGAAATAGTGGAACAATTGACTGGAACAAAAGGGGTATTATTTTCTGGATTCGAGCATCGATGAACTAGTTTGGCAACTTCTTCCTTACCGCTGCCGGTCTCCCCAAGAATGAGAACACAAAATGAATTCTCTCGTTGCCGTGTGATTTTCTCGACAGTGGCACGAATTTTACAAACTTCCGGATTTTTACCCACAAACATGTTCAACCTCTTTCAGTAGATTGAATAGCCTTGTTCCCCAAGAATCATCAAATCAGGAAGTCCCCAAAAATGAGATAATTACATGCCTATTACTAGCATAATCGGATTGATTTGTCAAGCATTATTTAGTTATGTGTCGTATTATTATTCTAAAATTTTGGTTCGTAAATATAGGCTGATGTGGTATTCGCTTGAACTTCATTACGTGCCATAATAAGAAAAAGTTCATAGGAGAAAATCATTGAAACATTTAATCTTCATCTTTATCGTACAAGCACACCTTGTCACCCTACTTTTTGCGGCCAATCAGGAATCGAATTCTATCCCCGAACCTTTCGATAGCAATGTGGAATACACGCAGGCGCTTTATGTGGCACCCGGCGGCAGTGATGCGAATGGTACCGGAACGCAAGACAATCCATTCCGAACGCTTCAACGGACGGCGAATTCTGCAACGCCTGGCACACAAATCATTCTGCGGGGAGGCAGTCATGTTTCCGGCCAGGGAATCCGCGATCTGCATGGTGAGCCGAATGCGCCCATCTTGATCACCGGTGCGGCAGATGAAAGCCCCGCGCTGTTTCGCGGAGGGCACACGGCAATTCAACTGTCCGATCCGCGGTATGTTATCTTGCAGAATCTCGTTGTCGAAGGCTCAACCGGAAACGGCATCAATATCGACGATGCCGGGACATTTGATACACCCGCTCAGCATGTGATACTGCGGAATCTTACGGTTCGAGATATCGGCCCTTCCGGTAACCGCGACGGAATTAAGTTATCAGGCGTAGATCATTTTCGAGTGGAGGATTGCACCATTGAACGTTCCGGTTCCGGTGGATCGGCGATCGATATGGTCGGATGTCATGATGGCCTTTTTCTGCATAATCTAATCAGGGAATATAGAAGCACAGGCATCCAGGCCAAAGGGGGCAGCGCTGATGTAATCATCTACGCCAACCGGTTCGAAAATCCTCAAACCGGCGGGAGAGCGATCAACATGGGCGGCTCGACGGGGATGCAGTATTTCCGCCCACAAGACGCCCCTTATGAAGCCGCGCGCATCACAGTCTGGGCGAATATTTTTATCGGTGGTGAAACACCGGTAGCCTTTGTCGGCTGTGAATATGGCCTCTTCGCGCATAACACTGTCTTTCAACCGACTAATTGGACCGCCAGGATTTTGCAGGAAAATAACCATTCACGCCTCGTTCAATCTCAGAATAACATATACGTGAATAACATCGTGGCTGTGGAACACCAGGTAAGCACGTTTGTCAACATCGGGCCGAACACGCGGCCGGAAACATTTATTTTCGCCAATAATTTATACTATCACATGACCAATCCACGATTTCGCAATCCCAATCTGCCTGGGAATGTTTTTGGAAATATCATTCAAAAAAATCCTCTTTTTGTAGATTTGGAAAATCGCAACTTTCATCTTCAAAAAAATAGTCCTGCGATAGGAGAAACTGGTGATATTGCTGAAATCGCTGGTGAATGGCCTGTTCGTATTCCTCCATTCGGTGATTATGACGGAATTCAATGGCAATCCCCCGCCTCCATTGGAGCATTCGCCGTGAATACGAAAACCAGTTCAAAAAAATGGGATACACTCAAATGAGTTTGAAGCAATTCTCAGTTTAGGAGACGATGTCGATGTTTATTAATCGTGCAATATGTAATATTGTTTTAACCACTATTTTATCTGTTGCGTTTTTAATGCCGGTTTGGTCAAAGGAGAAGCCGATGATTTACGTATCATTCTGGTTCGATACGGAAGATTACATACTTCCGGAAGCGGATGACGCCGCAAAGCGTATTGCGGAAATATTTACGGAAAGAAATGTGAAAGCGACTTTCAAAATCGTGGGTGAAAAAGCCAAACTCCTCGAAGAGCGGGGACGCAACGATGTGATCCTCGCCATGGCACAGCATGACATCGCTTACCATACAACAAACCACAGTATTCATCCGACACCTTCCGAATATTCACGTGATCTCGGTTGGCATGAAGGCGTTCAAGAATTTATAGCGCGTGAAGGAATCGGATTGGACATGCTAAAGGATGTGTTTAACGTGGGCGCATCCTGTTATGGACAGCCCGGAGGTTCCTGGACACCTCAAAGTTATGCAGCTTTAAGAGAGTGGAACATACCACTGTATTTAGATGTAACTTCACATGTGAATTTGGATAACCGCCCCTTCTGGTACGGTGGTGTGTTGAATGTGCTCGAACTGGGGAATTGCGTGGTTCGTACAAATGGTTGGGATGAAGAGGCGGTGAAACAGGCTTGCTCAGATTTTGACCAGGCGGTCGAGAGGCTTCAAAAAGAAGGCGGTGGAATCATCAGCGTGTTTTATCATCCATGCGAATTCGTCCACAAAGCTTTTTGGGATGGAGTCAATTTCTCAAGAGGGAAAAATACACCTCGGCCCGAATGGAAACTCCCACCGAAACAATCACCGGAGGAACAAGAGCAAGCTTATGGTGCGCTCACCGTTTTACTGGATTATGTGATCAAGCAACCGAATGTAACTGTGGTTACCGCGAGGGAAGTTGCTTCGCTTTACCCCGACCTGGCTTATACACGTCCTTTTAATCGCAGCGATGTACTTCATATAGCAAAAAAACTTAGTCATAGTATTACCTATATTGATTTAGAGAACAAAACACTATCTGCAGCTGAAGGTCTTGTTGTGCTGTGCTCAGTCATAACCCAAACTGATGATAACTTCAAGCCGGAAGATATCGAACTTGTCCTCGCTTATGGCCCGGCATCACGCCCTGATCGATTTATAGAAAACGGTTCGTTCCGTTGGGAAGAAATTGTTGAATCGTGCGAGCTTTTGCTGGAGACAGTTTATGAGCATGAGCAATTACCATCCGTAGTCTGGGTAGGTGACAAGCCTTTGCGGCCTGAAGATTTTGCTGCCACCATTGCAGGTTTGTTTCCCCAGATTATAGAAAAAGGTATACCGGCAAGTTCCATACCTTTTGTCAAAGGTGAAATGGAAGCACAAAAGTATGTGGCTGATGACGACGACCACGGTCTGTGGGGATGGGTAATCTTTCCGGAAGATTTTCACGCCCCCAGTATGATGGAGATCGCAAAACTGCAAGCCTGGACGATAAAACCTGCTATTCTAAGAAAATAATCTTTACGGAGTAAATGAAATGAGACCATTCTATCTAAGTTTTTGTTTGTTGTTAGCATCTGCTTCTGCCCTAGCCAACGGCCTGACTCCAGTTCAACTAAAATGTGAATATCGCACCAATCCATTGGGAATTGATACATCACAACCTCGACTGAGTTGGGTTCTCGAATCAGACGAACGGGGGAAGAAACAATCAGCCTATCAAATTCTTGTAGCGCGCGATAAGAATTTGTTGACTACAGAGCAGGCAGACATGTGGAACAGTGGGAAAGTTGACTCGAATGTAAGTATTCATATTGTTTACTCAGGAGAGAAATTGAAGTCCGGTAAGCGAGTTTATTGGAAAGTCCGCTTATGGGATGAAGATGATGAAGTTTCCTCTTTCAGCGAATCAGCTTGGTTTGAAATGGGGCTGCTTGAGCGAAACGATTGGAATGGTAAATGGATTAATCAGAATAAACCATTGCCTGAAAAAGAAGAGGATTGGTATGAAAAAAACCCATCGCCTATGTTTCGTAAGGAATTTACAGTTGAAAAAGAAATCCGCCGTGCCCGCGCTTATATATCCGGGCTGGGTTATTATGAATTGCGTTTGAATGGGAATAAGGTTGGAGATTATGTTCTTGATCCTGGATGGACAACCTATTCCAAAAGAGTACTGTATTCAACTTACGATGTAACTCGCTTATTGACTCAAGGTAACAATACCGTTGGCATGATTTTGGGAAATGGCTGGTACAATCCTCTCCCCTTACGATTGTTTGGACGCTTTAATCTGCGTAAAGCAC
>CAZXSQ010000405.1:0-2092 GCA_964643335.1 uncultured bacterium | reverse complement strand
AACCGCGAGTCATAATGCAACTTGACATTGACTATGAAGACGGTACCCGCCACTCAATCATAACGGATGAAAGTTGGAAATCCAGCGACAGCCCTATCATTACCAATAACGTATACCTCGGTGAAGTATACGACGCACGTCTTGAACAACCTGGATGGGATCAAGCTGGTTTTGACGATGCCGGATGGGAGCACGCTGTTCAGGCAACTGAATCTATTGGTAAATTATGTGCTCAATATGCACCTTCTATTAAGGTTTTAAAAACCATCCAACCCATAAAAATCACCGAACCTAAACCGGATGTTTATATTTACGATATGGGGCAGAATTTTGCCGGCAGAATTAAACTGAAAGTGAAAGGCCCTGCCGGAACAAAAGTAAAAATGCGCTACGGTGAACTTTTGCATCCGGATGGCACCTTGAATGTGATGACCTCTGTTGCCTGTCAGATCAAAAGAGAAGGAATGGGTGGGCCTGGAGCACCACCTGTGGCATATCAGAGTGATTCATACATTTTAAAAGGTGAAGGATCGGAAGTTTATATCCCAAAATTTACATTCCATGGCTTCCGCTATGTCGAGATCACCGGATTGCTGGAACAGCCAACATTGGAGATGTTGGAAGGACAACTTTTAGGTTCCGCAGTGGAATCCGCTGGAACTTTTTCCTGCTCTAATGAAATGTTTAACCGGATTCAGGAAATGACATGCTGGACAATGCTGAGCAATATTTTCAGCATTCAATCTGATTGCCCTCATCGTGAAAAATTCGGATACGGCGGCGATATTCTGTCTACCAGTGAGATGGGTATTTTTAATTTCGATATGTCTTGCTTCTACGCTAAAACAGCTCAGGATTTTGTCGATGCGATTCGTCCTAATGGAGGTTTTACCGAAACCGCTCCCTATGTGGGCATTGCAGATAAAGGTCTAGGTGGAAATTCAGGCCCTATCGGCTGGGGAACCGCACAGCCTTGGCTTTTGTATCAGCTCTATCAATATTATGGCAATCGCCGTATTATCGAGAAACAGTACGAATACAGCAAACAATGGGTACAATTGATTCAAGACGATGCAAAAGATCATGTGATCGATGTGGGCATTAGCGACCATGAAAGCCTTGTTCCAAAACCGGTTGCATTAACCGGCACTGCTTTTAATTACTATAACGCTTATCTCATGTCTGAACTGGCTGGGATTCTTGGCCGTAATGACGAAGCCGAATATTACAATAATTTGGCTCAGGATATTAAAAATACTTTCAACAACAAATTTCTTGATCAAGAAACAGGAACTTATGATACAGGTACTCAGGCTTGCCAATCGTTCGCTTTATACATGGATCTGGTACCGGAAAAGTACATTGAAAAAACGTTGGATGTTCTAACAGAAAACATTTTGAAAAAACACAATGGGCATCTTACGACAGGTATGTTTGGAACTAAATTTATGCTCGATGTTTTAAGCTCGTACGGACATTCAGATGTCGCATACTCCATAGTCAACCAAAAATCATTTCCCGGGTGGGGATATATGATTGACCATAATGCCACAACAATGTGGGAACATTGGGCATTTAGCGATAATACCTATTCCCACAATCACCCAATGTTTGGCCAGGTTAGTGAGTGGTTCTTTAAAGCACTGGCCGGAATTAAACTGGATACGAAAGCGGTAGGATTCAACAAATTGGTTATCGATCCGCAAGCCGTGAAAGATCTTCAATGGGTAAAGGGGGGATATAATTCAATTCGGGGAAAGATAGTTAGCGAATGGTCGGTCAATGATAATGAATTTAATCTGAACATATCTATTCCAGCGAATACATTAGCTGAAGTATACATTCCAGCCGTCAAAGAAACCGATGTGTATGAAAGCGGCCAACCAGCCTCACAGTCTGAATATATTCATTTCATCGGAATGGAAAATAACAAAGCGGTTTTCACTGTTGAGTCCGGTGATTACAAATTTGTATCAAAGAAAACGAAGTAAACTCTTTCTCTCAATTACTTTATCACTTACTCATGCCATAATATAAAAGCCTCGTCAAAAAAATCTATGGGTAACTTCCGGTTCAGGAAGTTTGCCAAGTG
>CAZXSQ010000404.1:3896-6407 GCA_964643335.1 uncultured bacterium | reverse complement strand
ACCACCCAATCTTTTAATTCTCTCAGGTTGGGATCATTTCCTTTATATTTCGTGATGGCTGCGATATCCACAAAGTCCAATGCGGACAGCTGATAGAAGTGTATGATATGGGATTGTATAAAATTGGCTCCGAGAATCAGGTTTCTTACCAATCTCCCGTTGTCCGGAGGGGTAACTCCATAAGCCTGATCTTGGGCCAGGATGGAAGCCGTTCCATGGGAGATGGGGCAGACGCCGCATATTCGCTGGGTGATTTGCTGGGCATCCATAGGATGCCGGCCTCTCAGGATAACCTCAAATCCCCGAAACATTTCTCCCGAGCTGTATGCTTTTACAACCTGATTGTTATCTACATCGACACGAATCGCTAAGTGACCCTCAATTCTGGTCAAGGGATCAATGGTTACCGTTTTAGCCATGGGAGTAAGTCCTTATCTCTACAAATATACTAAAATTTAAACGCAAAATTTGAAAAAGTAAATCTCCAAGAAAGGGGAATTATTTCTTTACAACTAAATAATGACTTTTTCTTCCATGTAAAGATTCAATTATTTTTTCTTTGGTTTATATTTATTTCAATTGATTGAAAATTACAGATGTTTCTTATAAGATATCATAAATATTTAACTAGGATAAATTATAAGTTGAATCGAATGTAAAAAATAAGTTTTTTTGTTTTCCATTAATAATGTTGATCGTATTGAAGTTCATTCATTTTAGATGCATATTTATTTTTGGTTTAGGTTTTTGATATAAGTTGGGTTAGATTCACTTTCTCAATAATCAGACTTGGAAAAGGTATTTTCTGGATAAGTATTGTGAACATAGTAGACAAAATTCAAGAGATTCAAAATTGTTTTGTTTCAATTCAGTTGACCGACTTGCAACAGTTGGCAAATATTCATACCGCTTTTGAAGAATTGAGACAATTATCAAAAGAGGTATCCGATGAAGAATTATCTCAATTTGCCGAAGAGAAAATCAAGTTGATTGAAAGCATTATTTTAGAGGAAGTGAGTGATCCTGAGGCTTCATTAAAAAATGTTGTTGAGGAGCTCAGTGCATTCCAGTCGAATTATGAAAGTGACCGAAAGGAAGAAAAAAGCCAGGAAAAGCCCGTTCAAATATTGGAAGACTCTGCAGACGATGAAATCAGGCAAACCATCAACGGTCTGGCCGAAGAAATCGTTCTTTCGGATTTATCCAATCCAAAAAATTTAGCCCATATTCATACTCAATTTGAAACGATAGCTGAATGGGCCAAGCGATCTTTCAAAACAAAACTATCCGATATGGCCGAAGCGGCGGCAAAGTTGGTTGAACAACTCATTCTTGAGGAAGTTTCCGATTCCAAGTCCTCGATAGATATCATAAGCCGGACAGTTTCGATTTTTCAGTCCGTGATTTGTGAAGGAAGGGATATTGAGACGATTGAATTTCCGGAGGGATTGAAACCGCCAGTAAAAAAGGATACTGAAGAAGTCACGGAAGAGGAAATTACAGTCACAGAGTTGGAAACAGAATCTTTTTCGCTGCCGGCAGGAGTTGATGAAGCATTGTTTGCCGATTTTTTAAGCCGTCAGGCTGGTGTATTGGACGAGATTGAAGAACTGTTTTTGGATTTGGAAAAAACAGCGGATGAGAATCTACTTAAATCCTTGAAAGGTTTACTTCATACACTCAAAGGCGAATCGGGGATGCTTGGGCTGAAGGATGTTGAACGAGTGTGTCACGCCACAGAGGATTTGCTAAATAAAAAATCACCCGAACAAGTGGCTGATATTCTGTTGAGTGTGAAGGATTGGTTATCGCAGACGTTCGATGTGTATTCAGGTAAAGAGAGCGGCTTGCAACCTGCAAATCCAATTTTGGATCAAATCCAGGAATTCCAAAAAGAACAGGTAAAACCGAAAACAAGAGTGGAAATCAAGGAGGTCCAGAAAGAACAACTAGAACCAAAGACAAGAGTAGAAATTCCACCTGGGCCGAATCCATTGGACGGGGATCTGGCGTTGCTGGGAGAATTCATCACTGAATCGTTGGAACATTTGGATTCCGCCAATGAGCATTTGTTGACCTTGGAAACCGATCCCAAAAATGCTGAAGCGCTGAATGCGGTTTTTCGAGCTTTTCACACCATCAAAGGTGTCGCTGGGTGTCTGGAACTGGGTGAGATCAGGGCTTTGGCTCATGAGGCGGAAAGCCTGCTTGATCATGCCAGAAAACATGAACTCGATCTTGAAGGGGATGCGATCGATATTACTTTCACAGCGGTGGATGTTTTGAAAAAACTGCTTGATGGTTTGAGTAATTCGATGTCTACGGGGATTCCTCCCTCTCAGGATAAAACGCTGCCTGATATGATTGGTCGAATTCAATTCATATCCAGTGGGGCTTCGGCAAAACAGCCTGAGCCACCGAAATCAGCGGTACCAGAGACTATGCCAGAGGAATCCATTGAACAAGAAGATGACACCTCCAGTGAGATTTTAATACCCATAAATGGAGATG
>CAZXSQ010000404.1:0-3886 GCA_964643335.1 uncultured bacterium | reverse complement strand
CCCGATCTCTCCCCAGCGGATAAAAAGGAACCAGCTGCGCATCAAAGTGTTCGTATAAAAGAAATAGTAAAAGTAGACGCAGACCGGCTTGACCTGCTGGTAGAGACGATCGGTGAGTTGGTGATTGCCGTTTCAATGGTCAAGCAATCCGTTGACACGCGAAATGGAAAAAAACAGAAGCTTGACCGTCAGATGCGGCAATTGGACAAAATAACTCGGGAATTGCAGGGAATGGGCACTTCATTGAGAATGGTGCCTATCCGTTCCACCTTCCAAAAAATGGCGAGGCTCGTCCGCGACCTGGCTAAAAAAACAGGGAAACGGCTTGAGTTTATCATGTCGGGCGAAGATACCGAGTTGGATAAAGCGGTGGTCGACAAAATCGGCGATCCCCTCGTCCACATGGTGCGCAATGCCGTGGATCATGGGATTGAAGACCGTGTTGAAGATCGGCGAAAGCTGAATAAACCGGATGAGGCCAGAGTGGAATTACGCGCTTATCACCGGGGAGGGAATATATGCATCGAAATTGAAGATGACGGAAAAGGTTTGGATCGTGATGCCATTCTGGCGAAGTCCATCGAACGCGGCATTATTCGGGATGGTGAAAATTTGAGTGACCGGGAAATATTCAATTTGATTTTTGAGCCTGGATTTTCCACTGCGAAGAAAATTACGGAAGTCTCGGGACGCGGTGTCGGTATGGATGTTGTCAAACGGAATATTGAGGCTTTGCGCGGACAAGTGGATATCCGTTCCGAAGTGGGCAAAGGAAGCGTGTTTACTATCCGGCTCCCATTAACCTTGGCGATCATTGACGGAATGATTGTGCGAGTGGGAAAAGAACGTTATATCATTCCCACTTTATCCATTGTTCAATCACTTCAACCCCAACAAAAAGATCTTTCTACCGTATTGAAGCGGGGAGAAATGCTGTCCTTGCAGGGACGGTTAATTCCCATGCACCGGTTGGGGCGTCTTTTCAATCACAAAGAAGCCGAGGAAGATCCAACAAAGGCGTTGGTGGTGGTTGTGGAAAACAATGAAGATTTTGCGGGGTTGGTGGTAGACGAGCTTTTGGGGCAGCAGCAAATCGTGATTAAGTCAATAGGAGAGATTTTTCAGGATATTCCGGGTATTTCCGGCGGAGCAATCCTGGCCGACGGACGTGTAGGTTTGATTCTGGATGTGAGCGGTTTGGTCAGACTGGCTCATGAAAACTTAGAAACAAAAATGCCGCTGAAACAACTGTGAATGCCGGTAATTCGAGCGTATAAACGAACTTAATGAATCAGTACGATATTCCTTTATTAGATTAAAAGAATATATATTTACAGAGAGAGTCATCATGAATATTGAACATTCAAATCTATCGGATGAGGAAAAAAAGGGGTTGGAATGTATTGCCGGGAAGTATCTCACGTTTAAGATGGGAAACGAGGAGTACGGCATTGAAATAATGAAGGTGGTGGAAATTATCGGTGTGATGGAAATCACAGCGGTGCCTCGAACTCCGGATTTCATTCGGGGGGTTATCAATTTAAGGGGGAAAATCATTCCCATCGTTGATTTACGGCAAAAATTTGACCTTCCAAGAAAGGAAGATACAGAGAGAACCTGTATTATCGTGGTGCAAATCCAGCGGGAAGCCCAAAATACGATCATGGGCATCATCGTCGATGATGTGTCTGAAGTACTTTACATTGGCGCGGATCAAATTGAACCTACGCCTTCTTTCGGAGCTAATGTGGAAACAGAATTTATCATGGGAGTCGGGCAGATCAATCGGGATGTGGTTATGCTGCTGGATATTGACAAAGTTTTGACAGGGGGCGAGATCAAAATGGTTGATAAAGTAACCCCTTGATCTTGGAAAATCAGTTACATAAAAAATTTATGGGGGAAAAGATGTTTCAAAAGATCAATTTACATACAAAACTTGTGATCATTGGTGTTTTAATCACCGTTATTCCATTGCTGATTACCATTGGATTTGTTTACAACACGACGCAGCAAATGAGTGAGATCGCTCTGGATGAATGTTCAAGTCTCATCCAAAAAAATCTGGATCATGTTATGCAAGGAACTTATGCGATGTGTAAAAGCCATCGGGATGCCTTGCAGAATTCGGTTGATTCTTCGTTGAATGTTGCTCAAAAAGTGTTGGATCAGGCCGGTGAAGTGAGGATTTCTACAAATGAGATGGTACAGTGGAACGCCGTGAATCAATACACAAAAAAGACCACGGAAATCACTTTGCCCAGAATGTATGTTGGAAACACATGGTTGAAACGAAATACTGCCTTCAACATCAATTCGCCGATAGTCGATGCAGTGAAAGAGCAAGTGGGGGGGACATGTACTATTTTCCAACGGATGAATGAAGCCGGTGACATGCTGCGTGTCAGCACCAACGTACAAAAATTGGATGGTACTCGAGCGGTAGGAACTTACATTCCAAAGACCAATCCGGATGGAAGACCGAATCCTGTGATTTCCACTGTCTTGGATGGTCAGATATACAGCGGATTGGCCTATGCGGTCAATGGCTGGTACATTTCTGCCTATAAACCCATATTCGACCGTTCAGGATATGTGACCGGTGTTCTTTATGTGGGGGTACCCGAACTCGTCACAGATGAAATCAATAAGATTCAGATTGGTGAAAGTGGATATGTGTTTGTACTTGATTCAAAAGGAACCTATATCGTTTCCAAATCCGGAGAGCGGAATGGCGAAGTGATCTGGAACGAAACCGACGCTGACGGAGATTATTTTGTTCAAAACCTTTGCAAAACCGCTGTGAATTTAAAGCCGGGCGAAACGGCAGAAATGCGTTATCGCTGGAGAGGGCCGGATGATAATCAGCCCAGATCAAAGATTACTCGAATCATGTATTACGAACCGTGGGATTGGATAATTGCCGCAACCGCCAACCAAGATGAACTCATGAAAGCGGAGCAGCGGGTTGCAGCAATTGGAGACCAGGTTTATTTCGTTCTCGCTGTGATTGCCGTGGCTGCCGTGATTGGCGCAATCCTCATTTGGCTTTTTATTGGCAATGGTTTAACCAAAAAAATCCGCAGAACGGTAATGCAACTGGCTGAAACTTCGGAACGTGTAACCACAGCATCCCAGCAGATTGCTCAATCCAGTCATCAGTTAGCCGATGGAGCCAATAAACAGGCATCTTCTTTGGAAGAAACCTCTGCATCGCTTGAAGAAATGGCTTCTATGACAAAACAGAATGCGGATAACGCCAAAAAAGCGGATGGGGTGTCGGTTACCTTGAGAAACGAAGCTGAAATGTCGCGCGAGTCGATGTTGAAAATGTCCAAGGCAATCACTCAGATTAAAACGTCATCCGATGAAACGGCCAATATCGTGAAAACCATCGATGATATTGCCTTTCAAACCAATTTACTGGCCCTGAATGCAGCGGTCGAGGCTGCGCGGGCAGGAGAAGCGGGAAAAGGTTTTGCCGTCGTGGCCGAAGAAGTTCGGAATCTGGCCCAACGCAGCGCTGAAGCGGCGAAAAACACAGCCGCGTTGATCGAGGAGTCGCAGAAGAATGCAGAAAACGGCGTGATGGTTTCTAAGGAAGTCGCCGATGTGCTTAAAAAAATCGCCGATGAAATTCAGCAGATGACCCAATTAATTGCTGAAGTCGCCGCAGCGACGAATGAACAGGCGCAGGGAATTGATCAGATCAACCAGGCTGTCGCTCAGATGGATAAAGTGACTGAATCCAATGCCGCCAACGCAGAAGAATCGGCATCGTCCGGTTCAGAACTGTCCAACATGGCTGCCGATTTGAAAGAAATCTTGGACAATTTGATTATCATTGTTGGAATGGATAATCAAAAAGGACAAGAGTCTAGACAGG
>CAZXSQ010000403.1:0-6420 GCA_964643335.1 uncultured bacterium | reverse complement strand
CAGGGGCCTTTTCAAGTGTGGGATTGCTCGATTGCACTTGAAAAACTCGGTTTAATATTGCCGATTATTCTTGCTGCTGGGCATATAGTTTTATCCCTGTTAACCAAAAGTTCAAATTACTTTAAACAAATTTTGCGCATTGCAGCTGTTTCCGTTATATACGTAGCGATTCGCTGTCTCGCTTTGATTCTTGTTAGTATTCTTTTTGAACGGCCAACACCACTGTGGTCTCCGCTTTGGACTATTGGAAGCTATGCTTTGCTTCCACTGATGCTTTACTTATGGGTACCTCTGCGCTTCCCCTTACACAGTGATGTTAATAATTATGAAACATTGAAGTATCCCAAGTTCGTGAACTGGAGCCTTGCGAGTTCAGTTTTTCTTCTGGTTGTTGTGTATGGGATGGTTGATCCTGGTCAAAAAAAGCAAGGCCGCATCCTAATCGATACACTTCATAGTGAATGGGAACGCATGGACCGGCCTTTTGATACAGAATGGTTTGGGAGTGAAGCAGGATACAATTACTACAGTTTACTCAAATTTTTGGATGCCTATTTTCAAACCGAGACGATTGATACTTCTTTAAACCGTGAAAAACTTGCTGGCACTGACGTGCTGATGCTGAAAATTCCGACTAAGCCATTTAATGACACGGAAATAGACGCGATAGAAGCATTTGTTCAACGGGGTGGAGGGCTTTGCCTGATTGGCGATCATACAAATGTATTCGGAAGCAGCACTTTCCTCAATCCCATCGCTGAACGATTTGGAGTTAGGTTTCGTCTAGATGCCACCTATGACGCTCTCACTGGAAAACTCTCCTTGTACCGGCCACCACAGTTATTTCCCCACCCAACTGTATCTCATATCCGACGGTTTCTCTTTGGCACTTCCTGCTCCCTGTCAATGCCTCTTGCCGGTGAGTCAGGTATCATAGGGTATGGTCTTCGTGCTGCCGATTTGGATTATGGCACTACAAATTTTTTCCCCAGAAATAATTTTGATCTGAAAACCGATTTTGGTTACTTTACTCAACTCGGTGTTAAGTATCATGGTCAAGGCCGAGTAGCAGCATTCACAGATAGCACAGTTTTTTCAAACTTCTGGATGTTTATGCCGGGAAAACCGGAACTCATGCTGGGCATGATGGATTGGCTCAACAGGATCAATCGATTTAGTTACCTTCGGATTGTAGCAGGTATTGTGGGTGTGAGTCTAATCTTTATACTCCTCATGCAACCTTTTCGTGATAATCTGGCAAGGCTAACGATATGTAATGTCGTGAGGAGTACGACGTTAGGATTTATGATAGCATTTGCTTTTTGCTACTCACTCCGAACAATGGCCTACCCTCAACTTGTTCCTGTTGAACCAATAAAAACGATTGGATTCGATCTTCAATATTCTCAACCCAACTTACCAATAGAAGCACTTGTTGGAGGAAAAGGGCGAACATTCCATTCGCTTTTTCTGATGCCTCAACGGCTGGGACATATCCCCCGTGCAGAGCGATTAGAAGAACTGCTACCCGAAGTTGACGGACTCGTCCTTGCTAGAGTTGAAAAAACGTTACCTAAGAACGTAACGAATAAAATAGTCGATTTTGTAGAAAAAGGCGGAGGATTATGGATTTTAACAGATTCAGATAATAAACTGGCAAACATTACCTCACTGGTTTCACAATTTGGATTCAAGTTTGGA
Source organism: uncultured bacterium (assembly GCA_964643335.1). Taxonomy (GTDB): domain Bacteria; phylum Hinthialibacterota; class Hinthialibacteria; order Hinthialibacterales; family Hinthialibacteraceae; genus CAZXSQ01. The sequence goes on along the minus strand of CAZXSQ010000403.1, from coordinate 4,719 downwards.
GATACCAAAACTGGCACCAAGGCTCTCATAATTCAAAATAATAAAGTATCCGTTAACGTAAAAGAAATAATCCCTATTTATGGCGGAGAAAGTCAGATTAAGATACCCGATGGAGAATCTGTTTTGAACACTACACAATTCGGCAGGGGCATCGTTGCAATTTGCACGTGTTCCGAAATTTTTTCGGACTCAGGAATAGGTAACAGTTCAACTATACCAAATAAATCACAAAAGCAAATCATCAATATTGGATTCGAAATCCTTCGACAGATTGTAAAAGAAGAAAAAACAGGCATGAAATAATTTCATTTCTTTCAACTATAGTCTCTTCATAAACATAATCAGAATTTGAATTTTTTTCCCTATTTAATTTCAGGCTCATCAGGTATTTGAATACATTTGAGTGTTATATGAATGAATGCAAGTTTTTTTTTCCTGGAAGATTATCGAAAATGATGGAAAGAAATAATCCCAAAGGGATTAAAGAAGAAAGCCAGTGGGCAACGGCCCCTTATCTCTCTTCAAAACCCGTTGGGTCACTTTTAAGAAATAGGTTTTAAGAATTAAATATTAGAGATCAATCGCAATCTATATAAAGTTTACACACTATATAAGGTATATAGTTTCTAATCTTTAGCGCTATTTTTTATTTTGATTAGAATTTGGAATCAGTTTTCTCCGTCACTTGAGTAATTCAGTATACAAAGTATCTTTTACTTAAGTAATGCTTTTTCTCTCCCCCCTCAAGTTACTTCTCAGGAGAGACACATCAAACTCGCTAGTCGTTAAATTCAATTTGGAGGTTCATTAATGAATCGGCGAATGGTTACCATCGATGGCAATCAGGCAGCAGCCTACGTTGCCCACAAGACCAATGAGGTCTGCGCCATCTACCCAATTACTCCATCGTCAAATATGGGCGAATGGGCGGATCAATGGTCTGCTGAAAATAAGACTAACATCTGGGGAACAATCCCTACAGTTGTTGAAATGCAGAGTGAGGGTGGAGCATCAGGAGCAGTTCACGGTGCACTGCAAACCGGTTCGTTGACCACAACGTTCACGGCATCGCAAGGGCTCCTCCTCATGATTCCTAACATGTTCAAGATTGCGGGAGAATTAACCCCCACCGTATTCCATGTCTCCGCACGTACCGTGGCTACACATGCTCTGTCGATTTTCGGAGATCACAGTGACGTCATGGCCGCACGTTCAACCGGTTTTGGGTTAATATCCTCCTGTTCGATACAGGAAGTGATGGATTTTGCTTTGATCGCGCAGGCGGCTGCGTTGGAATCCAGAATTCCTTTTGTTCATTTCTTCGACGGTTTCCGCTCTTCTCACGAAGTACAGAAAGTAGAAGAATTGACCGATGATGATATGACAGCAATGATCAATGATGAACTGGTTCATGCTCATCGTGACCGGGCTCTCTCACCGGATCATCCAGTGCTACGCGGTTCGGCACAAAATCCGGATGTATTTTTCCAGGCCCGTGAAACGGTCAATCCATATTATGATAAATGTCCTGAAATCGTTCAGAAAGCCATGGATCGCTTCAGCGAAATTGTCGGCCGTGACTATCATTTATTTGATTATGTCGGTGCACCCGATGCTGAACGCGTCGTCATATTGATGGGTTCCAGTGCTGAAACCGCTCATGAAACAGCTGAATATATGGTAAGTCAGGGTGAAAAGGTCGGCATAATTAAAGTACGTCTTTACCGTCCTTTCTCAATTACACACCTCATGAAGGCGTTGCCAGCCTCTGTTAAAAAGATTGCTGTTCTTGACCGGACAAAAGAACCGGGAGCCCCCGGCGAGCCACTTTACCTGGATATAGTGAATGCTGTTTCGGAAGCTATGATTGAGGGTATCGCCCCATTCCAGGAAAGCCCATTTATCGTGGGTGGACGATATGGCTTGTCTTCCAAAGAATTCACACCGGCCATGATCAAAGGAGTCTTTGACGAATTAACCAAAGATTCACCTAGAAATCACTTCACCGTCGGTATTAAAGACGATGTCACTCAAACCAGTATTGATTACGATCCAAACTACATTACGGAAAGTGATGAAATGGTTCGCGCCATGTTCTATGGTTTGGGTTCGGATGGGACTGTCGGGGCCAATAAGAATTCCATCAAAATTATCGGTGAAGAAACTCCCAATAATGCCCAAGGCTACTTTGTCTATGATTCAAGAAAAGCGGGATCGGTCACTGTATCTCATTTGCGCTTTGGTCCTAAACCGATCCATTCCACCTATCTTTTAACATCGGCCAACTTCATCGGATGCCATCAGTTCGTATTTCTAGAAAAATATGACATGCTCAAAAACGCCGCTGAAGGAGCGACTTTCCTCTTAAACTCTCCTTATGGCCCAGATGAAGTTTGGGATCAAATTCCAAAAAAAGTGCAACAAGACATTATCGATAAAAAAATCAAATTTTATGTCTGCGATGCCTATAAAGTTGCTCGTGAAACCGGAATGGGCGCACGTATCAATACAATTATGCAGACATGCTTTTTTGCTATTTCAGGTGTTCTACCTAAAGACGAAGCTATTGCGAAAATTAAAGATACTATCAAAAAAACATACGGTGCCAAAGGCGATGAGGTCGTAAAAATGAACTTCAACGCTGTGGATAAGGCGCTTGATGGATTGTACGAGGTGAAAGTTCCTTCCGAAGCAACCAGTACCATCGAAATTCCACCGCCGGTTTCACCCGAGGCACCACAATTCGTGCAGGAAGTTACCGGAAAGATCATTGCGGGGGAAGGTGATTCGATACCCGTCAGCAAATTCCCGGTTGACGGAACCTTCCCGACGGGGACAACTCAATGGGAAAAACGCAATATCGCTCTTGAAATACCCGTCTGGGATCCGGAAGTCTGTATTCAATGCGCGAAATGCTCAATGGTCTGTCCACATGCCACAATTCGCATGAATTATTACGATCCAAAAGAACTCGAAAATGCTCCGCCCACCTTCAAATCAGCGGATGCTAGAGGTAAAGAGTTCGAAGGGATGAAGTACACCCTTCAGGTTGCGCCTGAAGATTGCACAGGATGCGGCTTATGCGTTCAGGTATGTCCCGCCAAGAACAAAAAGGAACCCAAATTTAAAGCGATCAATATGCAGCCGCAAATACCTTTGCGGGAACAAGAACGGGAAAACTGGGAATTCTTCCAAAGCCTGCCGGTTTTAGACCGCACCAATTTGAAAATTAATACCTTAAAAGGTTCACAGCTTTTGACACCGCTGTTCGAATTTTCCGGCGCTTGCGCGGGCTGCGGAGAAACACCTTACGTCATGCTGTTGACCCAATTATTCGGTGACAGAGCCATCATTGGTAATGCGACGGGTTGTTCTTCTATTTACGGTGGCAATCTCCCGACAACTCCTTATACAGTCAATCGCGATGGCCGCGGACCAGCATGGTCAAATTCACTTTTCGAAGACAACGCCGAGTTTGCCATGGGTTTCCGTCTAACCATTGACAAGTTAAATGAATACGGAAAAGAACTCTTGAAAAAACTCGCGGGACAACTTGGTGACGTCCTTGTCGATCAGATCATCAATACCGGTCAATCCACCGAAAAAGGCATCAAAGATCAACGCGAAAATATCGAGTTGCTTAAATCCAAACTAAAAGAAATGAATTCTCCTGAAGCCAAAAATCTTTTAAATATCGCTGACTTTTTGGTTAAAAAGAGCGTCTGGTCAGTTGGTGGTGACGGCTGGGCTTATGACATTGGTTATGGCGGCCTGGATCACGTCCTGGCTTCCGGCCGCAATGTAAATGTGCTCGTCTTAGATACAGAAGTTTATTCCAATACAGGCGGTCAGATGTCAAAAGCGACCCCACGGGCGGCAGTGGCTAAATTCGCTTTCGGAGGAAAACCCCTCCCGAAAAAAGATTTAGGCATGATCGCTATGGCTTACGGCAATATTTACGTAGCGAAGGTGGCCATGGGAGCAAATGATCTCCAAACCGTAAAAGCGTTCCTCGAGGCAGAAGCTTACGATGGTCCATCTCTGATCCTGGCCTACAGCCATTGCATTGCACATGGCTTCAACCTGCGATATGGAATGGACGTTCAAAAAGCCGCAGTTGAGAGCGGACATTGGCCGCTATACAGGTTTAATCCACAACTGGCTGAAGACGGCAAGAATCCTTTGAAACTGGATTCCCGCGATCCAAAAATCTCTTATCAGGACTTCGCCTATCAACAAACACGGTTCAAAATGCTCACCAAGAGCAAACCCGAAGAAGCCAAACGGCTTATTGAACTTGGCCAGGAAGATGTCACCAGCCGTTGGCATCTCTATAAACAGATGGAATCACTGGACTATGGTCCAGCCGACTAAATAAAAACAAACTCAGGCAGGGGGTAGGTATGTTGCCCCCTGCCTGATTGATTCAACCTGAAATCCCAAAGATCGTTTTGTTGTATATTCCAAATTAAAGTAAAACATTCAAATTTTTTATAGCGAAAGGAAAAGCTAAATGGATTTATCAACCACATACTTGGGACTTAACCTCAAAAACCCATTAGTACCTTCTGCTTCTCCTTTATCACAGGAAATCGACACCATCAAGCAAATGGAAGACGCAGGTGCATCCGCCATTGTCATGTATTCTCTCTTTGAAGAACAAATTCAATTCGAATCCAAAGAATTGGATCATTTTCTTACCAAAGGCACTGAGAGTTT
>CAZXSQ010000402.1:0-6429 GCA_964643335.1 uncultured bacterium | reverse complement strand
CGCATGCGGGGATCTGTGCGGGGGGTGCCGGGTAACCGGCATCCCTACCGCGACTTTGCTGGATTATCAGGATAAAGGAATGGGGGAACGGGTGCCAAAGGCAAGGCGAAGCCAGCCTATGACGGGAATGGTACCAGGTGGCACTATCGCAAGGGCTGACCGCAAGCGGTCTTGCCCTTGGCACCCGGCCAACGCCGCCAGGAGCTCGATTTTATTTTAAAAATATGATAGTGTTGAGAAAGAAATCTTAGTCCGCTTGTTTTCAAGTGAGACGGAAGGAGTGGAAGCTCAGGGTGCTCCGGGGTGGCTGCTGGGACTTCCGCGCCAGGTTTTGCCGCTCTGCCAATCGCAACAGGAACAACCCGGATAACCGGAACCAAAACATTGGTTTTCGTTTGGTGTGTTTCTCCAGTACTTCGTCTTGCCAGAGCCGGATGGTGAGAATCATTCGGGAGTGTATTCGAAGTCCATATCCGCTCCTGACACGGTGAGAATCCGTGCGAACATAAAACATCCCGGGCGGGGCTGGTAGGTTGTTGCCGAACGTCACGCCCGGGAACAACAGCCCAAGGGCTGCTTCGCTTGCCCTTGCCACCCGTCGATCCATCACGTGTTCTTGCCCGTCTGATTTATTCTGTAACCATTCTACAACCGCCTAAAACGGATTATAATTTTTCTTTTTGATGCGATGGCTTATTAGTTATTCATGAGTTAATTTCTTATAATCAATACATTTTTGGAAGATAGAATCGAAGTGGTATCGTATTCAAAGGAAAGCGAACCGATTATGCAAAAAGTGAACTCAAACGATATTCCGTGGTCGTGGGGTGATGCGGGCGTGCGGTATGTGATGCAAGGGCCTCATACCGAATGGGGGATCCTTAAATTGAAGGCGGGGCAATCGTCCAAAGATTACGGACGGCATGTTCATCATGAGGTGGAAGAAACCTTTTACTTTCTCTCCGGTTCTCCCAAATTCATTATTCAGGGGCAGGAACACCGGGTGAGACCGGGAGACGCTTATCGAGTCGAACCTGAAGAGGATCACGATTTAATAAACGATACGGATCAGGAATGTGTTGCCCTCTTTATCAAGTATCCCTATAATCCCGAAGACCGGGAGGAAAGATAGGGCCGGATGTTTTAATATTAAACCGAACTTAAGGCTTCGCTTAAATAGATCGTTTTTTATAATTTTATCAATCAAATATTTTAATGGAGTGTGAGATATGAAAATCCTTGCAGCTGACCGCTTATCCAAATTACCGGTGTATCTTTTCGATGATCTGGACGCTCAAAAGGCGGCCGAAGAGGCCAAAGGGGTGGATGTTATCGATCTAGGAGTAGGGGATCCGGACCGGCCTACTCCAAAATATATCATTGACTCCTTGAAACAGGCCGTCGATAATCCTAAAAACCACCATTATCCTTCTTTTAAAGGATTACCGGAATATAGAAGAGCGGTTGCCCACTGGTACAAAACCAATTTTAACGTCGAATTGGATTCCGATGCCGAGATTATGAGCTGCATCGGCAGTAAAGGTGTTGTCGCCGCTTTGCCGCTTGCGTTGGTTAATCCCGGTGATATTGTTTTGCTGCCCGATCCCTGTTATACCGCTTATATACCTGGTGTCGTGCTGGCAGGGGGTGAAGTTCACTTTATGCCGCTGCTTGAAGAGAATGATTTTTTACCGGACCTGGATGCTATCCCCGAAGATATCCGCAAACGGGCGAAACTCATGCTGCTTAATTTTCCGGGCAATCCAACCGCTGCCCTGGCTCCGCTTTCATTTTTTGAAAAAGTGGTAGAATTCGCCGATCAAAACGATATTGTTATTTGCCATGACGCTCCTTACTCGGAAGCTGTTTTTGATGGTCAACGGCAGGCTTCTTTTTTGGAAACACCGGGGGCAAAAGAGGTGGGGATCGAGTTCCATTCGCTTTCGAAAGTGTTTAACATGAGCGGTTGGCGAATCGCACACGCTTGTGGGAACGCAACAGTCATATCTCTCTTGGGAAAAGTGAAATCGAATACGGATATGGGCATCTTTCAACCGATTCAATATGCGGGTATCGCCGCCTTAACCGGTACAATGGACTTTACTAAAGAAATGACCAGAGTTTATCAACGGCGGCGTGATGTGTTAATCAATGGATTGAATCAACTGGGTTGGAAGGTTCGAAAAAATCCGGCCACCTTCTTTATCTGGACCCGTGTGCCCGAACAGGGAATATCCTCATCCGATTTTGCCGCTAAAGTTTTACAAAAAGCCGGTGTCCTCATTACACCCGGACGCGGTTTTGGGGAGCATGGCGAAGGATATATCCGTATTGCGCTAACAGTGGAAGAAGATGTTCTTCAAACAGTTGTTGAAAGAATTAAAAAAGCGGGTTTGGTGTATAATTGATAACGTTTATACCTGACTTCTATCGCCCCATAACCTCTTTTTATTATTAAAAGTGATAACGTACTTCAATTGACTAACATGTTGCTCGTATTTTTGTAGTTAGGCAGGCTGGGAAAAGGATTATTTTCATTTGCTTTTCCAGACTGTTGTAATTCATTGTTTTGCGTTCCCGGTCGTATCAAGTCTTGATGGTATGTTTTTTGGCGAATATCATAAATTAAATCGACAAATTTTTGTTTGGATGCGCTTGAACCCGGGCTTGCCAATATGCGGTTAATTTCTTTGGTGGCCATTTCGTCGAAGGTTCTTAATGAATAGAGAATCTGAACCGGTTCATTCAAGGCATGTCGTTTAACCATCATGCTCAAGGTATCTTCTTGTTCATGGCCCAGTTCCAACATATTCATTTCCGCTTCAAACGCTTTAAATTTTTTGAAGCGCTGGTAACAGTAACTAAGATATATAATCAGGCATACCAAAAGAAGCAAACCCATCAGACAATAAACGATGGTAGCTGATTCTATTCCGCTTGATTTAAATAAAACCAAATTTTCCATTATTCTTTCCTCGAAGTTAATGCAGCATAAAAAATTATATACCCGAATAGATTGTATATAAAGAGGAAACAAATTGCAATAAAATTTATAAATTTATGCCAATATTATAATGGTTTAGGTAAGAGACAAAGAGGGGCAAATTTATTGATCGCGTTAATCGGCTATTTATTTTGTTTGATTTTTTATTCGGATTGATAAAAGCGAACGATTTTCATAACTGCATCCAGCATATCCCTTGAATTGATTTCGGGCTGCCGGTCTGATTGTATAAGAAACTGCCTGGTTTTGTATACTAGACCTGTTCTAACGTAGGCAGCTTTACATTCAGCATTCCAGGCGGCCTGTAGACATTCAGTGCGGTCGCCTAAAAAATAAGTTTGGCCCAAATCGAATCCGTGTTTTTCAGCAGCGTGTTTCAGCAATCCCGGCTGAGGGAAACGGCATTCACAGGCTTTAGATTCGTCATGAGGGCAGATAAGTATGTCAGCCACCTTTCCACCGGCTTCTTCGACCATGGAGATCATTTTATTGTGAATTTCACTGAGATCCTGCATTTTTAATTCACCGGTGGATAAACCTTCCTGATTTGTTACAACAATCGCTTTAATATTATTTTGTTGGAGCGAGAAAAAAGACTCCAAAACAAAGGGAAGGAATATAAAATCATCCGGGGTATGAATGACTGAATCCTTTAATGCATTAATCACGCCATCACGTTGAATTAGGATATATTTCTCCATTTTGTACCTTATATATTGTAGATGGTTCTATTCCCGGTCCCAGATGTTCACGGGACGTGGCGGTTACAATTAATTGGCTGTCCTGGTCAACATGCTCCCAAAACCGTGCCCGGCGACTATTATCCATCTCATAAACAACATCGTCAATCAACAACAATGGGCGAATGCCGGTTTTTTCAAAAGAAAGTTTTGCTTCTGCCAGCCGCAATGCCAAGGCCGCTGTTCGCCGCTGGCCCTGAGAACCAAAAACAGAAATATGTTTCCCATCTAGAAGGAGATTCAAGTCATCCCGATGCGGTCCGGCAAGGGTATTGCCTCGTTCAATTTCTGTTTGATGCACTCGCTCAAGTTTGGCCTGGATTGCATCACGAATGGTGTTTTCACTCACCTCATTTCCGGCCGAATAATTCATGATGAATGGGCCTTCTTCAGATAATGCTTCATAATAGTTTTGCAGCAATGGGGCGAATGTTTGGATCATTTTACATCGCCGGCTGATTACCTGAACGGCCAAATCTATATAGGTTTTATCCCATACAGCGAGTTCACGCCGGGAATCAGACTCAGGGGTGGACTGCAGGCGTTTCAGAAGTTGGTTTCGTTGATTTAGTGAGCGGCGAAACTGCTGTAGTAAAGGAATGTAGTCTGGTTCCAATTGGGCTATCGCCATATCGATGAATCGTCTGCGTTCTTGGGGGCTACCGCTGACGATGTTGAGATCTTCCGGTGCGAACAAAACAACGCGCAGGTGACCGTACAAATCCCCTACACGCGGCAGGATTTGTCCATCAATTTTGAGGAGCTTTCTCTTTTTCTCAAGCCCACACTCGATCGTATAAGTAAGGTCTCTGTTTTGAACATTCCCGCGCAGAAAAGCGACATCGTTTCCCCATTGGATAAGGTCTTCCTCACGCCGTGTCCGGTGTGATGTTGATGTTGCAAGAAAAAGAACGGCTTCGATCAAAGCGGTCTTACCTTGAGCGTTTTTACCTATAAATAAGTGGATTCCTGGACTAAGGGAGAGGCGGGTTTCTTGAATATTGCGAAAATTCCTAACAAGAAGCGAGGTTAGGATCATTTGAATCAACAACCAGTAGAATCAAGAAATAGAAAACATGGAGCGGAATTGTTTGCTGCCCCTTTGTATTATAATAACGTTTTGTATTTTTTTAATCGTTTAATCAAGACTTGGCTCCACCTAACATGCGGAGATGTTTGGGGGCAAGCAACCACATGAGCAGACCGTTTCCGCGAACCGGTTTCCCATCGGCATCGATCCGGCAGACGGCTCCTTTTTTCATTTTAATGTTGGCTTCTTCGTTTCCGGCGGCCAGATAGGCGATCATTTCACTCATATCTGGTTCGTGGCCCACGAAGGCAATGCGTGAATTGGGAGAATGATTTTTCGTGAGTTCCTCCAAAGAATCAAAGTCAACTCCTGGTGCCAAATGGGTGGTCACTTTGACTATGTTTTTTTCACCGAATATTTTGGCGACGATTTCCCCGGTCTGTTTTCCTCGAAGAAAAGGGCTGGTAAAAATATCGTCGAGTTTGGGGACAATTTTTTTTAATCCTTCGGCGGCGGTTTCCATTTTTTTGATGCCGTCTTTAGTCAGCCAACGTTCGGCGTCTGAAGAAACTTGGGGATCGTCACGATTAACCGCGATGGCATGACGAATGATGTACAATTCCATCCTTTTCTCCTTTTATGGATTACATGCCTTCCATTTTTGCGCGTCTGGAGGCTTTTCGTGCCTCCCGTTCCGCTTTGATGCGTTCGATTTCCTGCCGTTCTTCTTCTTCGCGCTTCTTTTTGGCTTCCTCAAGTTCAATCAATCGGGCGAACATACCACCGCCCTTCAAATTTTGTTTGATTTCATCGCTGAATGGGGTATTGCGCCAGAAAAATTCGCGGAAACGTTTTTCAAGTTTTGGTCTACGGCGGGATTCGTTCTGCACCCAATGATAGTAACTGTCGATGAAGATTTGTTTCATGTCTTTGCGCTGTTCTTTTTTGGTGAACAGAGCAAGCCATTTACCGGTTAATCCTTCGGTGATCCAATAATGCATGGCGTCTGCTTTGGCGTACTCCCAACGGTAGTCGGCTAGCCCCATTAACAGCGCTTTCATAGAAGAACGTGGAGGAAAAGCGCAGAGACAGATACGAGGACCGGTTGAACCTTTTTTGCCGGGACTCCAAGCTTCCCAGCATCCTGCCCGCTGGCCATAACCGGGACAAATGATAAACAAAGGCTTCACCTCGACATCTTCACCTTTGTATTTCCGATGAAACATGAGATAGTCGCATTTAAGCGCTTGCTGCAATGCCTGAGGAAGCCATTGGCGATTGATAACCGGGTTATCCCTGGATGGGCTGCAATATTCCTGGACAAGAATGGAGATCAAGTTTGCTCGAGGGCCAACGCTCATCCGCTGCATTTGCGGCACATTGATCAACTCGTATTCCAGGGCTGTTTTACCCGCCGCATTGGGATCGGGTTTTCTCCCATCCAGTGCCATTTCATCGATGGTGCTGTATTTGATGTTTCCTTTGACAATCTCTTCAAACCATTCGTCAATAAAATACACTCCTGTGTCGCCGGGGACGCTCTTATCATGGTACAACTGGTTCCAAACATCCATACGATCCGACATCAATTTATCGTCCAGCATCCCATAACGCATGCAGAGACGTTTTTCCCAGGGTAAATTTTCTTGGAGGAG
>CAZXSQ010000401.1:0-6450 GCA_964643335.1 uncultured bacterium | reverse complement strand
ACGTCTCACGATTGGCCCATTCAATATACTCTTGGACTCCCATCAAACCATACTGCGCACTGGCTTCCACGCCGTCGAGTCCACGTTTTCCCATAGGATGAAATTTAGCATCTCGAACAATTGCCCGGGCATCCTCACCCCCCATGCAATGCGGAACCATGATCCCGCTACCTCCTGCCTCAAAAGCACGGAAACATGAATGAAATCCTTCACGGCGTATTCGGATCATGGCTTCCATCCCCGTGGCTCGGCAAGCCAGGCATGCATTAAATACCTCCTCATCTGAGTAATCCTGATGTTCTCGGTCGATCCACAAACAATCGTAACCAATCAAGCCGATCAATTCGGCAACTTTAGAAGAGCAAACAGGCGTCAAACTACAAGTGAGAACAATTTCTCCATTTCGAAGTTTTTGAAGAACACGGTTGGATTTTGGGAACATGAAGGCTCCTTTAGCATACGTATTATATAATTTTTATTCAAATCCATCAAATTAAGTTTACATATTCGTTTCTTTGCTCTAGTATAGGTATACTATAAACCCTATTCGGGGAGACTTACAATGCATCCAATACGATTTGGAATAATCTCTTTTGGACTTTTCTTTTTAACTTTTTCCGCCTGGTCTCAAGAACCTGAAATTACCAATTTCCATAAAATCCATGATCAAATGATACATTATCGCATGGAAAGCCCGGCATTGGGCAAAACAATTTCGTTCTCGGCCGTTACGCCAACCAGTTACTCTGAAGAAGGCCAAGTGTATCCCGTGGTTTATCTCCTTCACGGAGCGGGACGTTCCAACTTCACATTAACAGACTTCGAGACAACCCGCGAAGTGCTCCTTAATGCGTCATTTGTTACGGTTATGCCATATGGTGAAAATGGCTGGTGGATAGACAGTCCGGTCAGCCAAAACAGTAATTACGAAACTTACATAGGAGAAATCATTCAAGTTTCGCAGGAAGTTTTGAATATTTCTTCCGATAAAGGCAAACGAGGAATTACAGGATGGTCAATGGGCGGTTTCGGAGCAATTCGTTACGCCGAACTTCATCCGGAACTATTCACAGCCGCCGCTGCGATTTTGGGACTTCTGGATTTCCCCAATCCCGAACTGCCTTCGGAACAAAATCACAGTGTTCCTTCCATATTCGGAGCAACCGGACAAACTCAAAACGGATTCAATCCCTTACCCCATGCCCAGGCACTTAAGAATATGGAAATCTTTTTGATCACGGCAGATCAAGCCTTCGACTTCACAATGAACGAACATTTTCACACGAAATTATCTGAGTTGGATATTGCTCACGAATACATCATATTGAATGGAACCCATACATTCGATATTGTGGAAGAATCATTACCGCTCGTCGTCGATTTTTTTGAACAAGTGTTTAATGAACAAAGCGTTTGTACAGACGCAAAACTCTACAGATAACCCAAAAGGATGATGCCCATGAAATTAGTTTCGATTTCACTTAATCTGATAATAATATTCAGCCTGGCCGTTTGTGTTTGTCATTCACAAACCATCGAAATCACTTCATTCAAACTAGAGCCGGTGTCTTTTAAAGCCGGAGACTCATTTGTAGTGCGCGTCAGCGCTGAAGCAAAAGGCCAAACTAAAATCGGCAGTTACGTTCTCCGCATTTCTCATCCCATCGCTAAAAACCAGGCGCCCCCTAATTTTAACCATTACCGAAGCGGCCGTGCTTATTTTGCCGATAATGAGGGACTCTACCTTCGCGATAACAGCAATGTCGATATCGCCCCTGAGAAAGACCATTTCGCCGTTCGAGTCTCCACAGAAGGATGGAAGAAAGGAGTCTATTACTTCACGATTTTTGCACATAACCGTCCGGCATCTGGACCGCACATTGTTGACCATCGGAATTTCCTGGTCCGCGTTCAAAAAAACAAAGTTGAGTTAGAGGACTTGGGAGGGGGTCAGGTTTTTGACAAAAAGGCTTTCAAAACGTTCCGAATCACGCCCAAAGTATTGCAGCAGGGTGATACGTTTGAAATCTTTACTGAAACAGAATCCCAGTATGTCGATACCTGGTCGATCCACCATCCATACACCATTGCGAAGCATGAATCTCTTCCCGGTTTTTATTGCGATGAGTCAAAGAAACAGGCCTATTTCGGCAACAAAAAAACCATCAAAGATAACGGTCCTCTTGATCGTGACAAAACAGACGGTGCTTTACGGCTCCGCATCAAAACCACCGATTGGCCGTCAGGTGTGCATAATTTGACTATCGAGCCTTTGGCCACAAAGAAAGGGCCTTATGTTCCTTCCATTTCGGACTACCGGGATTTCGCCGTGACGTTGCGCGGTCCGGAAGACCATCTTTCCATCCAAATCGAACCAAGCCGTTATTTTGCCGAAAGAACACATTTCAATACCATGATCGCACTGTCCAATGGGCGTATTATTTGTGATGGAAAATATTCGGATAACAAAGGATATACCTGGCATTCCTATAGAAACAAATCCTTGAAATGGGGTGATGCTCACGCTCGATCAGCAATGATGACCTTCGAATTTCCGAACGGTGATGTTTTGGGACTTGCATATAGAACATTACCTAAGGAAAACAAACAGGGGGTCTTCATTGGCAAACGTTATCTCAGCCACGACGGAGGCAAGACCATAGAAGGTCCGTTTGATTGTGAATTCCACATCCCCCGAGCAGTAGGATCGCAGGGTCATGCTTTTCATCCCGGGCCACTCTATATGCGTTCTATAGTCCAGTTGGAAGACAAATCCCTGCTGGCTTTAATGTGCGGTTGGTTCGACACAGACACGAAAGAATCGCCCGTTCATGGTCAGAATTACCGCCGGAGTTTTCTCTGCCGTTCCCAAGATAAAGGACATACCTGGCACTATTATTCAACGATTGCGTATGAACCGAATTGGGGCAGTGAAGGCTGGAATGAAGGATCATTACGCAAGTTAAGCAATACCCGTTTAATTGCAGCGGTACGTTCTGGCAGCGACAGCCAGGCTTGGAAAGATAATCCGCTCTGTGTTTTCTTCAGCAGCGATTCTGGCCGCCATTGGTCTCCCCCCCAACGCACTGGCATAGACGGCGTTTATCCATGCCTGGTCAAAATGTCAAACGGTTTACTTGCCTGCAGCTATGGCCGGCCCGGAGCTAAAATCATGTTTAGCGCCGACCAAGGAAAAACCTGGACGGATCATACCAGCGTTCATCCTGAACGATACTCCGGTTACACCTGGATTGTGGAAGCGGCCGAAAATGAACTGCTATACGGTTTCGGTCTCCGCAATGGTTTGGATCCAGAAACCGGGGAACGCAAAAACATGCTGCGTTTAACCAATATTCACGTTCAAAATGCAAAAACCCATCCGTAAACACAAGTTGACTTAAGTTGTTAAATAATAATCGACTTTCAGACGGTCCAGTTTTATACAACGGATCAAGAAAGATCAATACAGCATATACTCACTAAAACGGCATGAAAGTCAAGCAAACTTCTAATTAATCGCGTAAAAAAGCCCTCCCGTTATCATGAAACGGAAGGGCTTTAATTCATACAGTCAATTATTATGAATAGACCGCTCTGCTTGATTTAGTATAGTTCCCACTGCTCAACATTCGATGGGAATTCTGCACCGGGAACCACAGCCATATTAAAGAAAGACCGGAACGAGGTTCCCGGGTCCAAGCCCGCTTGTTCAAAGCCGGATGTAATTTCGATCAAACGCGGCCCTGAAGCTAAATCCAATCCGTCAAAAATCCCCATGGTGTTTGCTAAGGCTTCAACGTTATGGTTGCCTATAATGATTTGAGTGGATCCTGGAATCTGAGCGATTCCCCATATCGACGTAAAACCAACACCTGTACCCAATGGATCACTGGCGTCATAGGTTTCTTCCAACTCGCCGTCGAGACTGATGCGCATGAGTGTGTGTTGATCCTGTGACGATGCAACGACAGCACCGATTTCATCATTGTAAGTCAATGAACGAAACGCCGTTTCGCCGTCATCAAAAAATACACCTGTCTGATTTCCAGCATCATCAAAAACCAAAATCCCTGGGTCGGTTTGGCCCATTAAAATACGGCCATCGGGGAGTTTCAATGCTTCACCATGTCCGGTTTTAACGAAATCAGTCAACACCGGGTCACCGCTGGTTACATCCAGCCTTTGTGCAATGTCTTGATCTCCAACATTACTGTTTACCATGACAACATCGGTCTCAAGCGCCGCTAGGTGAGTGGATTTGAGAATGTCCAAGTCCCAGGTATCTTGAGTGCCGTCCCTCTTAATACGAAGCGCCTGACCGATACCTTCTGGATATTCACTTTCCGCGTCACCTGTCCAGGTCACTCCAACCCAAACCTGGCCAGCTGGATCGATATCCAAACCCAAAGCACGGCGTCGTACTGCACCTTGAAGATCCCAACGTACCACATTCACGACTTCGGCTTCATCACCGGTAATTTTCAGTTCAACAATCTGACCGTCAGGCAAAAAAAATGGATCAGCGAAAATCACGTTTCCCGGTACGAAAAGTTGCGTCCACCCCGTAAACGGAATGCCTAAAAGGCAAACGATAATAAACAGTTTTTTCATGATAATGCCTCCTAAAATATGAATAACTTTAACTAGTTTAATCAACATTACATGAACCCTTTATAATGTCAAGCGATTAAGTTTTGTTTCGAATGATTACTATTCTACTCAAAAATACCTGCAAATTTCCTAAATAACTTTGGTTTTGCCAAGAACAGTTTTCAAGCCATTCATGCCTGTTTGGTATCATGATAGGGTGTTCATCAAGGGCTGACCGCTAACGCGGTCTTGCCCTTGCCACCCCGCCACCCCACCTAAAAGAGACACACCTTGAAATCAAAAATAAATTGATTTAGATGATAAACAAGTTCATTATTCATTACCTGCCATATATAATGATCATAGGCAAAAAATTATGTGAATAACACATCAAATAGGACTAAAAAAGGAGCTTTGTTTTATGTTGAAAAAATCTTCTCATGCCTTCACGTTGATCGAACTGCTTATCGTTGTAGCCATCATAGGCATTCTCGCGGCGATTGCCGTACCGAATTTCTTGAACGCACAGATAAGAGCGAAAATAGCCCGAAGCAAGGCGGATATGAAAAACCTTTCCACTGCGTTGGAATCATATCGGGTCGATAACAATATGTATCCCCCAACCCCGAGCACAGCGGGTAATTTACGTTTTGCCCGATTGGCACGCCTTACCTCACCGGTGTCTTATATGAGTTCTGTCCCTCTCGATCCGTTCCGGCAAGGGATTGATCCCGCTCAATCGAGAATGTTCCAGCCGGAAGACAGCGCTTATCCGTTGTGGGATCCCGATTATGCTAATGACCGCCGGATGAATGGTAATACATTCAGCCAAATTCCTCAACAAAATAACAGAAAAGCAGGCTACGTGCTGCACGGAGCCATGCCGGATACTGATTATGAAGCGGCAGTAGGAAGTATGTTGTATTTTTACGATCCCAGCAATGGCATCAATAGTAGCGGCGATCATTACGTCTTCGGAACTTAATTCTTCTTCATCAGGAGGGTAAACAAGGGTTTTTGGTAATCCCCTCGTCCTCATAAAAAATTGGAGCGTTTACACGAGTAGAATAGGCGTCCGCCTATGCAATGTATGAGTAGCTCAGGCGTCCCGCCTGAACCGAATGCGTGTAGCACAAGGCGTCCCCGCCTGTATAAAAATCACATCTCCGATCGTGAAGAAAACGCCATCCCTAAAGTAACCTCATCGGCATATTCAAGATCGCTGCCGGAAGGCAGCCCGCGGGCGATTCGAGTAATCTTGATCCCGAGCGGTTTGATCATTTCCTGCAGGTAATGTGCAGTCGCATCCCCTTCCATGGTAGGGTTGGTGGCCAGTATTACTTCTCTTACCGGTCCTTTAAGCCGCTCAAGCAGCCGGCTCACACCGATCTCTTCAGGGCCAATACCATCGATGGGCGAAAGCGCCGCGCCTAAAATGTGATAGACACCGTTGAACTTCCCCGTGCGCTCGATAGCCTGCACATCCTGCGGCTGTTCAACCACGCAGAGCACATGAACATCCCGCCCCTGACCATTGCAGACGGGGCATGGATCACTCTGAGCATAATTCCCGCAGGTCGAACATCGAACCACATCGTTTATCAGGGAGGATAAAGCATTGATGAGTTCTTCCACATCTTTTTTGTCACGTTTCAATAAAGCATAAGTCAACCGCTGTGCCATACGCGGACCAATGCCGGGTAGTTTTGAGAGTTGTTTAACCACACCTTCAACAGCGGGAATGGATAGGGGTCTGAATTCAGATGAGCTTTGTGTCATGATGTAATGCCAGGTATCGAAATGCCTCCAGTCAATGCAGTCATCCGTTCCTTCACCATCTCTTGAACACGGTCCTGCGCT
>CAZXSQ010000400.1:0-6456 GCA_964643335.1 uncultured bacterium | reverse complement strand
GCTATGGAAAGGTTTAATTGTTTGGCTTTTTGTCCTGCGGAGATAATTCTGCGAATTCCAGGCGCATCCACTGCCGCGGGTTTTTCCATAAAAACGTTCTTTTTGGCTTCCACCGCCGCTTCCAACATCATCGGGCGAAAAATGGGGGGAGTCGCGAGAATGATCATATCAACATCGGTTTCAAGCGCCCGCTTATAGGCATCCCAGCCGATGAAACATTTTCCCGCGTTGACTTTCATATCGCTTTTGGCCAGTTCGCTATGGGCGGCTTCGATTTTATCCGGAAACAAATCGCCCAAAGCAGCGATTTGTACTCCTTGTGAGGAGCGGATACAATCAGTCATCGCTCCACGGCCCCGGCCACCACAACCGACCACCCCCACTTTGATCGGTTCGGCTGCCCGCGCTTCGTGTGATTTCAAAACATTGAACGCCGTAACGGCGGCCGTGGCCGTTGCACCGGCTTTGACAAAATGACGACGTGATACCTGCCGTTCTTTTTCGACCATTTTTCATTCTCCTCGCATATGATTTGTAATAAAACCAATTATAAATTAACAGAAAAAAGGTTTATTGTTGAGATGACTACCCCACAAAACATCACATTTAGTTCTTTGCAGCGACATCGTAGGAGCAATCACGAAGGATTGCCCTTACATATTTCTATTGTTTCGCCATGGTAACCATGCCCTTCATTTCAGATGACGATTTACTCTCATTTTCGAGAGGTTTTCCAATCAGTTTGACTCCTCGTACGACCGTAATGAGATCCTGAAAATCATTGTTGGTTGAAAATTCCCAGCAAAGAATAAACCAATCTTCTTTTTTCACGGTTTTGGTTTCATACGGGTAAATTTTCACTTTGTGGACATCCGAACCAAAACGCTCTATCTGTTTATTCAGATGATCTTGTGTATAAACTGTTTCGTTCTTTTGTGAAAAATTCGGATTGAAGTTCTTGCTTTGGACATAAAAACCGATTGGGCCAGAGCCTGGATCGAAATAGTAAGGTCCCAACGGTTCGGCAGGTAAACCAGTAATGCTGCTTTGGTCGCCTGCCTTTGGTCCGCAGGTGAACAAGGTAAATAAACGTGGATCAACAGAGACAGGATAATACCCCATCCGCACTTCAGATGTGGCCTCTTGTACTCCAAATGAATATTTGGCCGCCAAAACCACTTCAACCATGGTACCGGTCTTGGCAAAGATTCCCTGTGCAGGACCTTCTACAAGGATTTCATCCTCGACACCAACGGTAATATCCAAATCCGAAAACACTTTTTTCAAAGCGGGTTCATCTTCCGCACCGTATACTCCCATCGTCACGAAAAAGAGAATCCCTATTACCGCTAAATACCTTTGCATATTTTGTGCTCCTTTCAAACGTTAAAAGTTCAAGTAGGCTTACCAAAAGCGATTTTTCTGTATTTTCAGTGAACATAAGGAAATTATAGCAAACCATATAGCAGAATCTATGTAAACGGTCTTCACACGGTAAACCGGTTTTTGATTGTGTTGTTCATGGTTCAATCTCCAGATTTCTCAATCTGTTGGCTTAAATCGATCCAGTGAAGGGGGGGCTTTTTAGGTTAAGGAAATCCGGGTCGGTGGTGATGAAGAGTTCGCATTGATGCTTGACTGCAATGCGAACGTGGATTGCATCCATAGCTTTGAGGTTATCTGTTTGTGCAATACCGGACGCATTTTTAAAAACATCTTCAAAGGACGTAAGCTGTAACGCTTGGGCGAATGCTTCAGCATAAGAATCAATAAGATCTTTCTGTTTTTGGCGATTCGGTTTTAGTAAAACCTCGAGGGTAACCAAGTCAAAAAATGCAAACAACCACCCCTCATTCTCTAACGAGGTGAGTTTCTTATCTATAATTTGTTGATATGCTTCTGTGCCTTCAGATTGGGCAATCCATACTGCGGAATCTACATAAGCAATCTGCATCCGCTTATCCTCTTAAATCGTGCAAGTCACGAAGAATCTCCTCATGTGTTCGCCGTGGAAAATCCAAGTTATTGGCTTTTGCAAGTGCTTTTTTGATTTCAGACCACTTTCCTTTGCCGATATTTTGAATTCCTGTGTTGCTCGTCGGCAAAATCACCTCATCTCCTGGATTGAGAGCTGGTGATTTTACACGCAACATACCTTGTTCTGTGACTTCAGCAATCAATGTCATTGTACAATATCCTTTATAATCGTGATTCAGGGTTACTCACTTTTACAAAACCGTCTTCACCAATTTCAGAGTGTACTAACATTTTTATTTTACTCCATTTTTTAATTTTTAGTATACTGCAATGGCCTGTATGGTCAAAGAACATTTGGGGTATGTTTGGAATCGTGTGTATCAAATTAAATGGCTTTTTTCAAATTTTCTTTCTTTTTCGCAGATTGAATCCGTTGAAGGCATTTCCAATATGTCCAGAATCGTTCACGTGAATCGTTTTTTTGATCAGACAGATCATGCCCACAAGCGACGAGAAGAGAATCGATTTCTTGAGGAGTTAATTCTTCACCATTGATCAATAATTCTTGAGCAAGATGTTCTGGTGAAATGACGGCATTAAAATCACCAGAAACGGGTTTTCCCGGCGATTTCCCTTCCTCTTCACATCCGTCAAGATAGTGATCTATTGCTTCATGAAACATCTTTTCAAGTTCCTCGACTGTCTCACCGTCAAAACAAATCATATCTTTCGTGCATAAAACCTGTCCATAAAAAACGGTATCTTCTCCGCTATAGTAGATCGCCGCCTGATAGCCTTTGTATTTCATTGTGTTGTTCATGGTTCAATCTCCAGATTGCTTAAGAAAATTCTGATTTTTTGCACTGCCCATCTTTTTACTTCTTTTCTCGGATGGGAAGTATGTATATTGATTTTATTATTGTTTAGCTTAATACATACTCGTGAACCACCTCTTGATTCAATTGTACCACCTAAATGCTCAATTAGTGAAACAATATCATTCCATTTTATATCAGAACGAGCCGGAATTTCAAAAATATGGTGGAGCGTTCGTTGATGCCGTATCATTTTTTTAAATTTTCAATTAAAAGAATACGTGCATAGACTTATTCTTCTTTTGCTTATTTTATCGAGCGATTTTTTGCAATATGGATAGTACTTTTGGCAACTCGTCATTTGCAATCTGCTAAACGATATCAATATTTACTCCAAAGTAATTATGAATGAGCCGATCTCGTGATCCAGCCATTCGCTTCCAAGGAATATTTTGATAATTTATCTTAATCTGCAAAGATAGGTTCTTGGTTGCTCCGCCTATAATTTCAATATTCCGTATCACAGCGTCTTGTATTTTCGTATCTGAAATAAATGTTTCATATTCCATACCCGTAAACATAGGACTCTATTCGTAGAATTGCCTCTCTGATATCATTGAGGAGTTCTATATCCGTTCGTTTAGACATAGATGATACTTCTTTAATATTTTTTGCCACTCGCTTTGAACGACTGGTTTGGATACCGGCGGGAGTTAAAAGATCTACCTTCCGTCCAAGAAGATTTTCGAGATAGTCAGCAAGTTCCATGAACTGAAATCCTACCGGTTGATCGAATTCAACCACAATATCTATGTCACTGGTTTCACTGACTTTATCTTTTGCCACAGAACCAAATACACCAAGCTTGCTTACACTGAAGTGAGTGCGTAAATAGTCTCGTTTTTCTTGAAGTAATTGGATGGGGGATACTTTTGTTTGCATAGGGGAGTGCTCCTATTATCCCAAAAAATTTTATAAGAATGGAGGGGCAAACTGCAAACAGCTCAGTTTACCTATACTACAAAACTTTTCGATAAATTATGTTAAAATTATAACATAATTTATATAGTCCACTCCATGAGGCAGGCGCTCACCATAGGACAGGTACGATGCCAGCCCCTATGATTGGGGCGATCAATGTGTCGCAGATCGTTCTTTTTTGATTAGGGATCGGGCATGAGCAAGCCGTTGAATTCCGGTTTTTCAGCCATTCGTGGTTGATTCAGTGTGCCTTCTTTCCTTTGTTGTATGTATTCTTTTACGGCTTTATGGATTTCATTCCCTTCGTCGAGTAAGGATTTTACCTCCTCGTCATGTTGTTTCTTTTTCTCTGCTTCGATTTTTATTTCCTTTTTCTCTTCTTCTTTAATTTCTTTTTGCTGCCGGTCGTGCAGGAAGACATAATCGCGGCTAAGTTTGGAGTAGAGGCGGAGCATGGATTGGGATTTTGAATCGGAAATGTCTTCGGAGGATTCGATATTTTCACCAATTCTCTCAATAAATCCTTGCATTTGGTTCTTCATTTTTTGGATGAAAGATGTCTCTTTTGGGGAGAATGATGCATTGATTCTTTTGGCTCGTTTTCTGCGCGACATGGTATTCTCCTTTCAAAAAAATTAAATTTTTCTCTACTTATTAGGAGAATGCGTACAATTTTTTGGGTTATTTGCATTTTTTTTTGGTAGGATTGGTTGTAAGTTTAAATAAATTAGATGGTTAGGCGTGGATTTGGTGTTAAAAAAGAAAGGGAAATGGGTTGGTGTTTTTTTCACGTTTTGTTTTTTGAACCACGAAAACACGAAATTTTCATGAAGGCACAAAAAATTTTTTAAGTGACATTAGATGAAGCACCATATGAGTAGGAACATAGTCTGCCGATACGGTCGCCTATTTAACGGTCTCATTCATAATTTAAAAACAACACCCAGTTCTCATCAGATGGTGGAAGAAAATAACCATCGTCTTTGGTATTAGCCTCCTGCCGCTTAGATGTCTCTGGATTAAACCATTGGGCCTGAAGATCATCTTGGAACTGCTCCATGTCCACATTCAGCAAACCACCACGGGTCACAAAAACCGCGGCTCGATTTTGATCTTTTGAACGAATGGCGGCATAAGAGGCTTCAACGTCACCACCCGCTTGCAATGAAGGCAATCCATTGGCTGAAGTGGAAGTCGTGCGTAATCGCATCTCATAAATATCATCTTCCTGCCCCAGTGTAAAATTGCGTGTGCCATGATCTTTTGACAATGTCACAATACGGGCTGGTCCTGCTTGATGTTCCTCTGCAGGTGTAATCCAGGCTTCCACAGTGATGGCGTTGCTCTTCCGCATTGCGGCAGCCAGACGGTCAGCCGGGGCTTCTGTGGCAATCAGCACAGGGCTGTTGGTTTTAAGCCCATCATCCAGCCAGGTTACCGCATTCTCATTTTGAATATGAAGATCAAGCGCAGGTTCCAAACCGGAACGGTCGCGTACCACGCCGCCTTCCCCTTCATTAAATTGATAAAGTGCCTGTATTCCATCCAGATGCTTAGGGTTTCCAGCGTTATAGTGCTCTTCGATGATCGAAGAATCCAAAGCCTGGTCATAAATCGCCACATGCTGATAGGCGCCCAGCCAGCCACGGTCTCCCACAAACTCATCGCCCAATGCCAAATGCATACCATCATCCCACGAGGACATATTCCCCATGATTTCTTTTGCCGCGGCTTCATCACCATTGATATAAATACGTGCCTGTCCTTCCGCATTACGGGTATAAACCACATGGGTCTGCTTTGTCTGCACGGTCCAGTTTTGATCAGATTCAAGTTCAACAAAACTCAGGTCTGTCTCAATATCGGGCCAGCCCATTTCCTCCATCACCGCACGCGCATTCCGAATGGTCACCTGAGCGCGTGGACTTAACCCAAGCCCCCACGCCGTTGATTTCTCATGATCATCAATGCCTTCAAGCGGATGAGGCCGATGAAAGCGGGCACTCGCCCCACCTGCGAAAATAATGCGGAACATACGGGCTACCGCTTCATCTTCATCGCCGCCTGTATAAATTTTATTGTTATTTATCGGTCGTGGATTCTCTTTGATCATGTCCACAATTTGCAGTATTCGATCCAGGTGAACTTGCCCCTGTTGGGTATTATTCTGAGAAATATCTAAAAAAGTGTACAGATCAGGATTGTTGATCATATGCCGGTGATCAGGTGTGGTGATATTTCCACTGCGGCGCATCTCCGCGGTTTCAACCTGTTTGCCCGCTTCAACAGCCTGCCCGCGAACATAACGCGCCCAATAATCGCTCCACTCAACATCTTCGCCAGTTTCATTATTCATACAATAAAGAACATGTGGGTACTTCAGCGAATAGGAAAGCAATTTGTCAACATACGCCTTCTGATAGCCCAACACTAACTCATTGTTATCCAATGCAGGAACACTGCTGAAGAATGGGTGCTCAGTCGGCTCACCAGTGGGAGGGTAATCCAACACTGTGGGCAAACCCGATTCTTCAGGCGTATAGGTGCTGTTATTGGCTGGATTAAATGGATGCTTCGACCAGCCGCCTATGGATTGGTGGTCTTCATAATGATCCCACGTGGCCCAGATTTCGATCTGCACGATGATGTCGCGCTCATGTGTCATGCGTAGAAAGTTATCAAA
>CAZXSQ010000399.1:0-6465 GCA_964643335.1 uncultured bacterium | reverse complement strand
GTGTTTGCCCCGCCCTGCGTGTCTGTCCCGTCCTGTGTGTTTGCCCCATAATTGTTTGTATGCTTTTCGCCGATCCGAATTACACCTTTACACCTCTATCCAATTTTTTACACAAATGGCAGGCTCACAGCATCCCCTCAAACTCCTCTTCACTCAAAATAGCAATCCCCAATTTATCCGCCTTGTCTTTTTTGGAACCGGGATTCTCTCCGGCGAGGACGTAGTCGGTTTTTTTGCTGACTGAGTTGGTTACTTTTCCACCTCTTTGTTGAATCAGTTCGGCGGCCTGGCCGCGGGTGTATTTGGAAAGGGCGCCGGTTAGGACAAAAGTTTTGTCGGTGAAAGAAGTCTCAGTTATGACTTGTTCTTCTTCTACTTTTTGCTCAAATTGAACACCGGCTTGTTCCAGCCGTTTCAGTTCTTCAAGATTTTGTTCTTCACGGAAGAAATTATAGACACTCAAGGCAACGATTGGCCCTACTTCATTGATTGCGGATAACTCATCCAGGGACAAATCAGCCAGTTCCCATAGACTGCGGCGGTTACGAACCAATATGGTGGCAAGGTGGCTGCCAACATGCCTTATGCCGATGGCGAATAGAATCCGGTCCAGCGGGCGGGTTTTACTTTTTTCAATACCGTCGAGAACGTTTTGGGCTGATTTGTCGCCCATGCGCTCAAGAGACGCCAGGTCTTCATGTTTTAAATAATATAGGTCGGAAAGACAAGTTACCATTTTCCTATCAACCAATACATGAACCAGGACTTCTCCAATTCCATCGATATCCATCGCGTTCCGCTGAACAAAATGTTCGATACGTTTTTTCAACTGATCCGGACAAGACAGGTTAATGCAGCGGTAAGCAACTTCATCCCCTTCACGCACGATATGGCTGCCGCAGGAGGGGCATACTTTTTCCGGTTGATAAATCTGCTGAGTGCCATCCCGCTGATCCTCAAGCACCCGAACTACTTTTGGGATGATTTCTCCACCCTTCTGAATGACCACCTGATCACCGATGCGGATGTCCTTGCGCTTCACTTCCTCAAAATTATGAAGCGTTGCATTGCGAATGGTCGTCCCGGCAAGCAGAACCGGTTCCAGCACTGCGCGGGGTGTTACCACTCCCGTTCGCCCGACGCTCAATTTGATATCCAGCAATTTGGTGATGGCCTCTTCCGCAGAAAACTTATAGGCGATAACCCAGCGTGGGCTTTTGGATGTGCTTCCCAGCCTTACCCGGTCAGCGTAGTTATTGACTTTGATGACAAGTCCATCCACTTCAAATTCCAATTCATGCCTTTTCTTGTCCCATTCTTCAGCCCGGCGAATGACATCCTCGATGTTTTTCTCCAGGCTGATCCCTGGCACGACTTTTAGACCCCATTGTTTCAATGCTTGAAGCAGCGGATAATCATTTTCAAATGTTAATCCCTCGATTTCACCGATAGTATGGACAAACAAATCAAGCGGGCGCTTGGCTACCAGAGCCGGGTTCAATTGTTTCAACGTCCCTGCAGTAGCGTTTCGGGGATTGGCAAAAAGCGCTTCGCCTTTTTCTTCACGTTCCTGATTCATCCGCAAGAAACCTTTTCGCGGCATGAAGATTTCGCCGCGCACATCAAGAAAAGTGGGGAGTTCGTCTCCGCGCAAGTTAAGCGGTAGTGAGCGAATTGTACGCACGTTTTGCGTGACATCATCACCGAACTTTCCATCTCCCCGCGTAATAGCGCGTTCAAACATTCCATCGCGATACCGCAGCGAAATCGCAACCCCATCTACCTTTGGCTGCACTACATATTCAGGGATTTTACCCTCAAGCCCGCGAACCACGCGATTATGATAATCCCGCAGCTCGCCCTCGGAATAGGTATTGCTGATAGACAGCATGGAGACGCGATGCTGTACCGTCTCAAAGCCTTCGAGCGGCTGACCGCCGACGCGCTGCGTGGGTGAGTCAGGGGTTATCAGATGCGGGTAATTTTCTTCCAGCTCCTCCAGTTCCTTCAACAAATGGTCGAATTCCTGGTCGGATATTTCCGGTTGAGCAAGAACATAATATAGATACTCATGCCGCCGGATTTCTTCACGTAATTCGAGTATACGTTTTTCGTCCGCGGACAGTTCGTCAATCTTTTGATTCATAGTTTACTTTTCTTTCGATTTTGCTAATTCTTCTTGTTTTCCTACCCATTTGATTTGAATGCGGTGTTCGGGACCGGTTACTCCGAACAAATTGACAGTGCGGAAAGTATAATTGTTCACCGGTTTGTTCAGGAAAAGTGTAACCTGTTCTCCACAATCACTCCATTGCCCGTTGGTGCCTTTGATTTGATAACTGCGGAAATTCGGTGTGTATGAACTCAGAAAAATATTTGCCTGATCATCTTCAATATTGGTCTTCGACCGGATGACATTCGGTGTCCATTCGATCCAATCCCGCCGGGTTGTGGTAATGAGATAGGGAGTGTCATAAGCCCAATGCGGTTTGCCGTCACGGTACCAGACATTGTTCCGGAAAATGTCATCTTCAAACATGACCAAGGTTGAATTGGGGGGTGCGGGAAACACCGTGAAACGATTCGTGTTGGTTTCCCAGCTGCACCAGCGATAGGTTTCAGCCGTAGGACCAAAATCCTCAGGATAGTCTGATGTTGAAGGGCTGCCTTCTAAACCAAAAGAACGTACAACATCCTCACCACCGTTTTTCCAAATCTCATCACGAATTTCCAACGCTGAAAGTGGAACACCATTCTTTTCAAAGTGCAGATCATATTTAGCGTCGATTAAAACCCATTTGCTAAATTTATTAACCCACACTTCGTTCACACCATGATGTCCCCCATTCGTTTTCAAACCAGGGCCACAGCCGAGACGCCGGGCAACATAACCGAAGCTGTTCAACACAGCCTGCTGAACAATGCTGAAATGTGCGCAGTGGAATCCACCGCCGCGAAGAGCGGCATCCAGTATAGCGAATGTATCTCCGCGGGTTTTGGTGGGATTATCGTCGTTGATCTGTATTGCCGATTTGATCCAATGACGGAGGAGCAGAATTCGTTTCCACTCGTCCTGTTCATTTTTTACAACATCGTCCAATCCATAACGATTTCGCAGTTCCTGCATTCGCGGGCTGTAAAAATTTTCAACGGGAAAACATAACTCGTTTGCTTTATACTCTGGATTCTCTGTGATGACAACATCAAAATACCCATTATTATCAGCGGATACCCAGAAAGTGATTCCAACGATTAAAAAGATGAAGGTGAAATAAATAAAACGGTTTAACATGAATTAATCCTTTTTCTTAAGTGGAATCCATGTAGGGGGCGGTTCGGGAACCGCCCCCGAAGTTAGGAAAGACTTTAAAGAGGGCGGTTCCCGAACCGCCCCTACAATGTCTTATTATAACACGCCATACATCCCCACATTGCTTGTACTCTTCGCGCCACCGCCAAACTCGTATATATCGCCAGGGCTGATCAACCCGTTGCTGGCATCGTAACGGCAGCCTTTGCGGTATTCATAGATTCCACAGCGGTCCGGGTGATTTCTCTCATACGCTTCGATTGCGGGTAGTGGATAGTACGATCCGGTGTTCAGGCTGCGGTCGGGACCGAAACTCCACATCAAATAAGAATCGAAAGGTGGCTCATTCCGCCCGGCGCCGGTTTCATATGATTTGTTGATGGGGTAATTGATGTATACGTATACTCCCAGTGCTGCGTCCGGGTACCACCGCTGCTCTTCGAAAGGCGATTTCGCACGGAAATAATCTTCCGGAATAGAGGCGATATATGAAATTGGCGTTGTCAAATAAAGTTGATACATGGAATGATTGTTCGAAGCCCCGGTCACAAAATTATAATTCGGCGGGAAAGTACTGTGATCCGCTGAATAAGCTCCAATAGCCGTGGAAATGTTGCGCATATCAGCCCGTGCCCTTGCTATCTGGGCACGCACGCGGGCGTTCATGAAATTCGGAACGGCAATAGCGGCAAGAATTCCGATGATGGCCACAACGATTAGCAATTCAATCAGGGTAAAACCTTTCTTATTCAATACATTCATATTTATAAACCTCACCAATATTAATCTGGAAGACTCAACTATTTTGGCACGCCTCACCTGAAAAATCCAATGATATTTCATCAAAAAAATGCGTAGAGAATGTTCACCACCCAGAGCACGGTCCGCCGAAGAGGACATCGGTTTGCCCCTACCTTATGTCGGGTTAGACCTATGTGTCTAACCTGTTATGAGATAACCGCACTCCATCACGTTCGCATATATAAAATCAAAACAACATGATAATATGAGAGAAGAATCAAAGGAGGAATATTCCGCATGAAACGAATTTTAATTATTTTCTTCGCAATAATATTTTGTACGACAGGAATTGTTTTGAGTGGAAACACGATGGACTATCTGGATATCACCGTTCAAGATAAAGCTGATATCAACGCACAACGTCCCGTTACCGGTGGAGTGCCCTTGCAGCAAGGCGAAGCACCTGAAGGAACACAATTCTGCTTGCATAATAGTGAGAATGAACCTGTTCCCTGTCAAACGGCAATTCTGGCTCGGTGGAAAGACGGGAGTGCGCGCTGGGTGCTTCTCGATTTTCAAGCATCTCCTACTGCTAATGGGACTGAACATTTTAAATTGACTTGGTCATCAGAAGGCAGTAGTCCTCAACCCAATCAGCCTGCTGCACGCATGGATTCAAAATCGATTGGATCAGGAAAAATAGAAGTCTCTCATGATGAACAGGCTCTTTTGAATATTTCAGATAGGTTTAATTTGAATTTATTCCTGGTAGACGAAAACGGTCAGGAGTGTATTCCCAAAGTTCAATCTTCAAACATCGAAGTAGCTGGCCCGCTTCGGGCTGTATTATGTGTAGACGGAGAATTTCAAAATCCGGTAGGAGAACATCTCTACAGTTTCCGTGTCAGGGCTTCGGTATTTTCCGGGCTGCAAAAGATACTGCTTGAACCGATGCTTTTAATCGATACAGAGACAGGGGTCGTTCAACAATTCAAGGAATTTAATTTGGAAGTAAACCCGAAATCAATTCGTTCAGCAGTTATCGGGGGTGATCCGGATTGGCATGGTAAACCAAAGTCACCTGTTCGCTTATTTCAAATCGATGATCAGAACTATTGGTTTGAAGGAGCGGCAGGAGAAGGTGAAAAAGCTCCCGGTTGGGTGGAGTTCGATGACGGTAACGGAACCGTAGCTCTCGGGCTCAAGGCTTTCTGGCAACAGTGGCCGAAAAGCATTCAGGTGGACAAAGACACAGTGAAACTGGGATTGTTTCCTGAATTCGAAGAAGGCTATTTTGACCACATGAAACCGTGGTATAAACATCAATACTTGTTTAAAGAAAATACCTACCGCTTGAGAACCGGCCAAGTTCGCCGTTGGAATATATGGCTGGATATGTCCGGTAATGGCGCGCAACTCGTCAAACACGCCAACGCCCCGCTTGTCCCGGCAGCCAATCCGGAACAAGCCATTTCGACCGGTGCATGGGGATATATCGCACCCGCCGGAACACCGGAGATGGAAGATTACGACCAATGGGCTGAAAACCTTTTCGTCAACGGTTATCTCAATTCGATAAAAGTGCAGCGCGACTATGGCGCCATGAATTGGGGCGACTGGTGGGGTGAACGCGGGTGCAATTGGGGGAACCATGAATATGACACGCCAAAACTAATTCTCCAGCAGTTTGCCCGCACCGGCAATCCAAAATATTTTTACACCGGTAACACCGCCGCCCGGCACACCAGTGAAGTCGACGTGATACATTTTGTCAATGAAGATTTAAGAACATACTTTGAGGAAACCTTGCGTGGCAATGACAATTACCCCACCCGGCCGGGCATGGTGCATGAACATTGCGTCGGCCATGTCAGCGGTTTTTATCCGGTCGAGCGCATCAAGGAACTCTACGTTTCACTGGGCGTTGGCAATACGGATAATCCATACCTCTGCCTCGATCCATATAACCTTGGACATATATGGACACAGGGCATGGTTTACGATTATTTCCTGACCGGCGATCCATGGATGAAAGAAACCGTCAATAAAATTGGCGAAAATCTAGTGCAGTTGGTAGAAGACCGAAAATTCAGATTCAAAGGCCACAGCCATTGTGGGAGAGTGAACGGCTGGACCATGCTCGCCATCGCCGGAGCCTATGAATTTGATCTGAACAACCAGCGCTATTTGAACGCTATGAAACTGCTGGCCGATGATGCCCTATCCGAGCAGGATCCGAACTGCGGCGGGTGGCTGTATAAGTTACCTCATGGTCATTGCAACTGCAAAACCAGAAAACATGTGGGAGAAGCAGGCTTTATTGGTTCAATTCGAATTAATGGACTCAGTAAATACTATCAGTTGACGGAGGATGAGCGCATCCCCAATGCCGTCAAAAGAGGAATCACCCATTT
>CAZXSQ010000398.1:0-6471 GCA_964643335.1 uncultured bacterium | reverse complement strand
AAAATTACATCCGACAACAAAGAATATCTGATTCAGGAATTTTTCATCAATAATATTCTTAAGGAGTAAAAAATTCCTTCAACCCATATTTTTGTCTTTTTTTCTCTTTTAAAATATGATAAAACAAATTTAAGAAGGATTTAAATATGACAAACAGACATGGATATATAATCTGCTTGATATTGGGATTAGTTTTGGCTGGAGCAATGAGTGTAAAAGCGCAAGGGCAAAACACAGCAGAACGTCTTGGCTATCCCGCTGATGCCAGGCTATTAATCATTCACGCTGACGATACCGGCATGTGCCATTCAGCAAATCTCGCCAGCATTGATGCCTTGAAAAAAGGAATTGTGACGTCCGGTAGCATCATGGTTCCCTGTCCATGGTTTATGGAAATCGCGGATTATGCACGGGAACATCCGGAAATTGATCTAGGGCTGCATTTGACACATACGTCAGAATGGAAATCCTATCGCTGGAGGCCATTAGCCCTGAGTTCACTTGTTCCAGGTCTCATCGATGCAGAAGGATATATGCATTCACATGTCGGTTCTGTGGTTCGATCATCGAACGCGAAAGAGATCGAAGCAGAAATCCGCGCACAGATTGAATTTGCGTTGCAAAACGGAGTCAAACCGACACATTTGGATTCCCATATGGGGACATTGTATGCGGAGAGATTTCCTCGAGGTGGCTATAAAATTATCGGAAGAGTATGATATCCCCTTCATGCTGTTCAGGCTGACAGATGAAGTGCGGAAAATGATATACGAAAGGAATATGGGGGAGCCTTTTGTTAAAGCCTTGGAGAAGCAAGAAAAATATATGGTGGAACGAGGAATTCCATTACTGGATGCTTTGTATTCGATAAAAGGCACTACAGTAGATCAATCGGAAGAATTCTACAAAAACATCATCCGGAATTTAAAGCCGGGTGTGAACGAACTCATCATCCATCTAGCCAGCCCATCCAAAGAAATCGAAGCGATTACCAACTCCTACCGCCAACGGATCGAAGACTACAGGATCTTCACTAGTCCGGAAATGAAAGAGTTTATAAAAGAACAGGGCGTCCATTTGATCGGTTGGAAGGACTTGAATACCTTATGGAAGGAGAGGAAACAATAGAACTTTATCAAAACTCTGTATAATACTCGTCTCTTGAATTTTCGAATAGAATATTTGAAGACGGATCAAATCACAAATCATGGTAAAAAAAATGGTAAGAACATTACAATACACCATTGTATTCGAAAAAGATGAAGATGGAGTTTTGATCGGAAGTGTCCCTGCCTTACCAGGTTGTCACTCCCATGGCCGCACGCAGGAAGAAGCGGAAAACAATATCAAAGAAGCTATTCTGTGTTATCTGGAGGGCTTGCAAGAGGTAGGGGAAGAAATTCCGGTTGAAGAGGAATTCCATTTTCCGGTTACGAAACCTGTGCAAGTGTCTTTAGCGGTGTAATGAGCCATCAACTTCCATCCATAACTCCACATAAAATAATCCAAATTTTGGAACAACTTGGTTTTGAACGGAAACGGCAACGAGGCAGTCATGCATTTTTTTTTACCACCCGGACAAAAGAAAAACAATGGTTTCCATTCACCCAGGTGATATTCCCCGAGGAACAATGCACAAAATTCTAAAAGACATCCGAATGAGCGTGGAAGAGTTTAAAAAGTTGTTATAAACATTTGAAAGAAGTGTAGGATGTTTTTTGGCCCTTCCCATTTGTAATTGTGTGAAAGTATGAAAAAAATCGCACAAAGGCTGGCTAACGCCTTACCTTTGCCACCCCATCTCTAATTCCAGTAATGCTCATAGGGAAACCGTTTGGACACGAAACCATTGCCTTTGTTGCTTTCATACAACCAGAAAAAAACCCATTTTGATCGAAATGGTACCTTGGACGGATTGACATTTAATTTAACGTTAGTTTTGCCAGTTGGCACAGCTCTAGTCGGCATGAAGCCTCTACTCATCGAATGATCATCCTCATTTAGGAGATAACCACCAATCCAAACGTGGCCATGCTGAGGGTTGTAATGGTAGGATAATTCTGCAATCAGATGATCGCCAGCGTAACTAACAACCCGGAAATGATGAATTGCGTCCCCAGGCAAAGCACCGATTGAGTTCTTGTCTTCCCATGTTAAAGGTTTTACTACGATTTGCGTTGTTGCTCGAGACATTTCTCCTTGATCTGTGGCTGTGAGTATATAAATTGTAGTCTTGTCTGGTGAGACAGTTACTGAGCCGGTAAGTGATACTGATCCAATTCCTTAGTCAATGTTAACACTCGAAGCATCCTCTACAGACCAGTTAAGTGTTGTTTTACCGCCAGCCTTGATTATGGAGGGGCTGGCTTGAAAGGATAAGATACTAGGTCTGGAACGCTGGGGGATCGGATCAGGTAATGGGGATTTATTGTAAAATTCATATATTGCTATGACTCCGGCTGCTATCCCAATCAACGCCGCTAGTGTACCGATGAGCTTCCCGATCTTCATAATCTTCTTTCTCCTTACTGGCCGGGTGAAGCACAAGGTCTTTAGCCAGACAGCCTCGGGAACTTCAGTCGCATGATGTATGAAGTCTAACAGAGTATTCAATAGTATCTACAATTTATATTGCATTTCCTTAATAGTCAAGATAAATTCGAATGAATTTAATTTGTACCCTACTTGCATTAAAGCTAATCCAGCTTTTGAGATAAGCAATGCTCTTGACAATAAAATAAATTCCCCGACAATCGATTATCATGGAAAATCGATTTAATTCTTATTCATTTACACTGATCGAGCTGCTTATTGTTGTAGCGATTATTGGTATTCTGGCCGCGATCGCTGTGCCGAACTTTTTGAATGCGCAAGTTCGGGCCAGGTTGGCACGGGCGTATGGCGATATTGATGCATTGGAAGTGGCACTCAGCGCTTACCGGGTGGACAACAACAAATTCCCGCCTTCACACAATGGCAGCAGTTATATTGATCCACACATTCTGCGCTTTGTTTATCTGACTACACCCGTCGCTTATATCGCCTCCATTCCGATGGATGTTTTCGCTGCTGAACATAATCAGGATACAGGTGGTTACAATACCATAAGCGGTGATTATGTAGGCGACCCCTACCGGTATTTGGAATCGCAATTTCATCCGACTATTCACCAATTCAGTAATACGGACGAATATAAACGGTATGTTTATTTATTATCCAGCCGAGGCCCGGATACCCTCATGAACTGGCAGTTCAGCCCCCGCTATCCTGACGCGCTTGCCTACGATGTCAGCAATGGATTAAACAGTTCTGGCGATATCAACGTTTTTGGCCCATAAACAGCACACATTGATTCTCATTTCCGTAAACTTAAAATGAAATAAGAATAGCGGCTCACTGTCGCTGCTCACGTTTTCAGAAGCAATTAAAACTTGCCATTGAATATTTCTGTTTATCAAAAGGAAAAACAAAATGGGACTTACACGAGAACAGGCTTGGGAAAAGCTATGTGAATGGACCAAGAGTGACGCGCTGCGAATTCATGCACGGTCGGTTGAAGTTGTCATGCGGGCAGCGGCGCACCGTTATGGTGAAGAAGGGGCGGATGAAGAAATATGGGGCATCACCGGATTGCTGCATGATGCCGATTACGACCAATGGCCGGAAGACCATCCTAATCGCATTATCGCCTGGCTTCGCGAACAAGGTGAGGACACCATCGCTCATGCTGTATCCGCTCATTATTCGAAGTGGAATGTTCCTTATGAAAACCAATTGGACAAAGCCATCCTGGCCTGCGATGAAATCACCGGCTTTGCCGGTGCCTGCTGCTTTGTCCGTCCCGATGGAATCTACACATTGACACCGAAAAGTGTCAAGAAAAAATTGAAGGACAAAAGTTTCGCCGCCAAAGTAGACCGGGATGAAGTGAAAGCCGGGGTGGAAATGCTGGGGGTCGATTTGGGAGAACATATCCAATTCGTCATCGGCGCACTGAAACCTCATGCAGCCGAATTGGGGCTGGAAGGAAAAACGGAAAGTTAAAAACTTATCCCATTGGTGAAAAAACAACCGATAACTGCAAAGGAAAAGCACAGGTGCAGCCGGAACTGGACTCCGGAATCATGATCAATCCACCGGCAGGGATTATATTGATCCAGCAGCCGGGACGGTTCACCAAAGTTAGAGGAATCCCATTCTCTTCACCCTCATGGATTCGATACATCCGCGGATTCGCTCCCCGTCCATAAAGATAGGAAGCCGAGCCTGAAAGGCCTCCACAACCATGCCCGCCGCGATGCAAAACATACGCTTCTTTTTGACCTGTGCGGAGATTGTAGGCGTACGGACGGGAATAGACCGTGTTGCCGATAATGACTGGATGCTGCCACTGTTCACCGTGGGTTCCACCGCTACTGTCGCCCTGATAATTGGTGTTCCAGATCAATTCACCGGAATCGGAGCGGAAAGCATAAAGACCGTAATGGACGAAAGCTCCTTGATTGTAAGACCCAACAGCAAGAATCGTCTCGTCTGCATAACTCAGAAACATAATATGTTCAAAAGGAAATGCAAAAGGCTTTTCCCATTCTTTCTTTCCGGTCTTCATATCTAAAGCCACCAGGTAAGTGTCACTTGAACAGAATGACGCCGGAGAGATTCGCCCGTCAAAATCGGCTATAACCTTTGGATCTCGATTCTCCACCAAATAGATACACCCATTCCCTGCAACAATGGTATTGTTGAATATGACACCATTTTTATAAGTCCAAAGATTTTCACCGCTGTGGCGGTCAAGTGAAAAAATATAATCACACAAGATCATTTCCCTGAAGTCACCTTCAAGGACATCGCAGGTTTCTTCACTGAGTTCATAGAATGACGCGCCGGGTTTGGTACTGCTTCCAAAAAGCTGCTCCCCGACAACAGAAATATATCCCCAATCACATGATTGATTCGCCTTGAGCACCGGAACCTCGAATTGAAAGGATGTCTCCCCGGTTTCCACATCAACAGCATGGCATTTATTTTCGGCTGCCACATACAGCAGATCGTCAGTCAAAACCATGTATCCACAATCTTTAATCGCACCAATACGCCGTGAAAAGGGAATGTTCTTTTCCCACAGCCGTGTTCCATTGTAAGCATCGACTGTGATAATCTTGTTATCGGCCGCCACGAACAAGCGCCCATTTTTGTAAAGCGGAGACATGGGACGGTGATGCCGGTCAACAATGTTTCGCGGTCCGGGCTCACCAAACCATTGTATCCCTACCGGCTGACTGACAGGATCATGACTGCAGGCCGTATTATGTGCATCGGCATAAAGATGTGTCCATTCGCCTTCATCTTGAAGTGCTCCCCGCCGAATAATTGTCCAATCTTGCTTTTTTTCTATAGCAAAGTCTTGCGCTGGATTATTATCCAGCCATTGGTGGAGGCTTAAATGAAGGGCTTGTTTTTTACCGTCATGAATATTATTAGTCTTACCAAACGCAGCTGTTCCACCATGAGGGCGAAGTAACCGGAATACAGTTCTCGCTGAATCCGGAAGTTTTCCATCCAACACGTTCTGATCACTCACAATTAAATTGGCAAAATAACCCACATAATGTTTGTCTAAAAGTGTTCCATGATGAATGGTAATTCTAGAACCGTACAAGCCCGCCTTGTCCAATAGTTTCCGGGCCGTGTTGACTTTTTTCGCGTCATCGTCAATGCCGATAATCTGTAAATCGGTGCGTGTAGCGAGTTCATAGGCAAGCCGTCCTTCATTGCAATCAAGCACCAGGCAGCAGCCTTTTTGGATACCGGACTCGCCAATTATCTTTTTTGCCGCTTTTGCATAAAGTGTAGATAATTCATCTTCCGGAAAGGATTTCTCATCAATGACAGGACGGATAAGTCCCCTTCTTTTGTCCGATTTATTGCCCAAACAATAGATCATTCCTTGGCCGGTACTTACAAAAAGTTTTCCATTGGATACGCTCAAGCCATAAGCCCGTCCGGTTACTCCTGCCGTCCATAGTTCTTCTCCATTCGAGGCGCGATAGGCGGCGATCATCTCATCACCGCCCGTAAAGATAATATCCCCAGCCATTATCATTGAATATGGAAAGTAACAGGGGCGTTTCCACAAAAGACAGCCATTCATCGCTTCTGAAAGAACAGCGATTTTTGCCTTAATATGTTCAAGTTCAGCAACTGTTTTTCCGGAATTTTGATTGGCGCCGGCATTTTTCAAATTTTTTTCCAGCGCCATCCGTTGTTTGATCAGTTCCTTTTTTTCTCTCACCAGTTTGAGATGCTTAGTACGGTCCAGAGCGGCCAGGTAATCTTCTGACAATAAATAGGCCTTTCCACCGTTCACAATCATTCGCAAACCGTCGAAGGAGGCAAGATGTTCTCTGGATTCTGAATCCGAAAGTCCCAGCTGGCCGATTTGTCTGCCTGGACCATTAATAAGCGTTT
>CAZXSQ010000397.1:4345-6488 GCA_964643335.1 uncultured bacterium | reverse complement strand
GATCATCACAGGCAAACTCTCGCAGTTGATCCACTTTCCAATTGGTTATCCAAATTATGGGATTGAAGAAAAATACACATTGAACAAGTTTTTGAAACATCGACACCATGCCATCCCAGCGCCGTATGTGGGCCAATTCATGCAACAATATCCATTTCATTTGGCTCTCACTGAAATTCTTGAAAAAATTCATGGGAAGAACCAAGCAGGGCCGGATCATTCCAAATACCATTGGAACTGTTACCACCGAACTTTTCATAACCCGAACGGATCGCTTTATTCCAAGCAACGTTGTCATTTCATCGAAATTCAATGGCAAAACAGACGCATCCATTGGTTCTAATTGGCGTGAAAAACGATACAACTTCCATTGGGAATAAAACAATCGAGTCAGAAGAAACGCCACTATGACCAACCAGGCCAGCATCAACACCAGCCGCCCATTCAGAAAAGCGGTACTATAAGAATTGGTTGCTTGGGAATCTTTCGCCCCCCATGGAATGTCCGCTGAACCAGTATGTTCCGTTAAAACTTGACCGGATTCAGGCCGAACTCGGTCTAAGGGGCTGGATAGAAAAAATGGATGCTCTTCTATTGAGTAAGTAAGCGCTGTATGGGGAATGATTCTCGCTATCGCCTCTGGGAGGGTTATTTCGATTGGAAGTACACTTTTGAAAAGCACCAACAGAAACAAGCAATATCCAAACTGGGGCGATAACTTTTTATGAAAGATTCCCCAAATCAAACACACGACAATGAAAACAAATCCTGTCTCCCATAGATGATTCTCCGCAAAACCAGCCCATTCATTCACCCAATGATTGAAACTATCAGCAAGATTCATTTTTGCTTTTCCTTTTTCTTGGCATAGTTATCCAACAGGTTTTGTAATTTTTGGATTTCCTCTATAGAGAGGTCACTTTTTTTGATGATATGCTCCACAATCGGGCCGGAGGTTCCATCCAAAGCATTGTCAATGATTTCATCGATGGCCTGGATCATGGATTTGACCGGTGAACAAGCGGGACGGTACAAAAAACTGTTTCCGACTCGTTTGGCGTTCACGAATCCCTTGTCCACCAACCGCCGCAACATGGTTTTCACCGTGCTGCGTGACCAAACCTGTTCTTCAGGAATTTTTTCCAAGACCTCCCCGATGGCACATTCTTCCAAATCCCAAACAATCTTCATCACTTTCCATTCAGCCGGACTGATATGATCTATTTTTTTTCTTGGCATAGTCCACTCCATTGATTGGTTAAGAATTTATATGGCTACAATCTTAGCCATATAAACTATTCTTTGTCAATAGGGATTTTAGATTTTTTTTCAAAAAAAAAATGATTGTGCCATCCTTCTGGATTCCTCATAAATCGCATAACTGTTTCGATTTCAGTAAGTTAAGCCTTGAAATACATCAAAATTTATCGCTCAAAAAAATTTAAAAAAAATTCCATTTCCCCCCCTTGACCTATGCTACGGGCGTGGTAATATGGCTATGACATCAGTAGCAAGGAGGCTCAATATGAAATTAACGGAACCTGAATGGCAGATTATGAATGCGTTGTGGGAAAAGCATCCGGCGAGTGTGCGGGATATCGCCGGGCGCTTACCGGCTCAAGTCCGCTGGGCATATACCACCGTGAAAACCATGCTGGACCGGTTGGTGGAGAAAAAAGTGGTGCGCAAAAAGAAGAAAAAGAATGTCGCTTATTACGATCCGATCCTGACCCGTAATCAGGCCAGGCGAACCGCCTTGAAAAGCCTCTTGAACCACGCTTTTGACGGCACCTTCGGTCCATTGATGCATTTTCTGGTGGAAGAAGAAAAATTGACCGCCAAGCAGCGGAAAGAACTCATCAAGATTTTGGAGGAAAAACGCAAAACGAAGGGAGATTGACCATGATCAATCAACTGAACTCACTCGGCGAAATGTGGTGGAACTGGATGTGGCCTATGTTCTGGCAGGTCAGCGTATTGATTGTTCTCATCGGAATCATCGATGTGCTGATACGCAAGCGTGTTTGGCCGCAACTTCGGTATGCGCTTTGGTCTTTAATTCTCATCAAATTATTGTTGCCGCCATCGTTTACACTGCCAACCAGTTTGGTATCGCAAGTCCGGCCTGTGGCGCAGCAGGAGA
>CAZXSQ010000397.1:0-4335 GCA_964643335.1 uncultured bacterium | reverse complement strand
TACATGCCAGGATTCGATAAAACGGCAGGGGGGGTAACCGCATCCGCTAACTCAAACAACGCATCTGAAAAAACAGCGAGTGTCGCAACTTCTGCCGAAGAGACTGCACCTTCCAGTTTTATCTCGAAGACAAATACAGACAGCGCAGCCTCAACAGTGAGCGCGGCAAGTCTTTCATGGCAAAGTTGTCTAATGTTAGTTTGGTTGTGCGGAGTGGTGCTGTTAAGCGTGTGGATGTTTATCAAGTTGCGGCAATTACGATTGACACATTACAGAAAAAAGAATGCAACCCTTCCCCCATGGTTTGAAACGTTACTGACCGATACGGCCAAAAGGCTGCGTTTGCGGCGTCTCCCTAAAGTGATTCTCTCCAACACGGTTACCTGCCCGGCTGTCTTTGGAGTGATCCGTCCAATATTATTGCTGCCTCGAAAAAACATACAGGAGATGCACCGTGACAAGGTGGAGCACATCCTGCTGCATGAACTAGCCCATATCAAGCGTGGCGATCTGTGGGTGAACGGCATTTTCACGATTGTGCAGCTCATTTATTGGTTCAATCCATTGCTGTGGTTCGTCCGGAAAAAATTGCGGCACGTCCGTGAACTGTGCTGCGACGCCACCGTTGCCCGGGTCTTGAAAGAGAATACGAACGGCTACCGTCAAACCCTTCTGGATGCCGCTCAACGCCTTTTGAACACCCCAGTAGAACCCATGATCGGCATCCTCGGCCTGTTCGAAGATGCCAACCACCTCATGAACCGGCTTCATTGGCTGGAAAAGAAATCCTGGAAACACCCCCACCTACAAAAAGCCACCGTCTTCACCGTTTTTGCATTGATGATTGTTTGCGTCCTACCAATGGTGAAAGCGCAAGATACTGGGAAGGCTAGTGATTTGGTGTTTACAGGGGAAACCGGTGATGAATTTAGAGTTGTTACCAGCGGTGATATTGATGGTGATGGTTACAATGACTTAATTGTGGGCGCCCCTAGTTGGAATGCTAATCAAGGTCGTATCTATATCTTTTATGGTCAAAAAGAAATGGATACAAAAGCGGATATCATTATTAATGGTGAACCTAATACTGAAGGCCGTTTTGGATGTATTCTTGGCTGTGGCGATGTCGATAACGATGGGTATGATGATATTCTTGTTGGAGCCTGGCGTTGGAACAACATCACTGGACGTGCTTACCTTTACTTTGGAAACAAAAGAGAAACGATAAATAATACTCCAGACCTAATTTTTGAAGGGGAATCAGAAAATTGTGCTTTTAGCGCAGGTTTGAACACTTTTATTGTGGATGATATTAATGGAGACGGCTATAGTGATATGGTTATTGCTTCACCTCAACAGAAGAGGGCTTATCTTTTTTGGGGAAATGAAAGATCCATATTAGATGCAACACCTGATCTCACATTTAGTCCAGAATTCTCCGCTTCAGAATTCGGGGGTGGTATGGCTTGTGGAGATGTTAATCAAGATGGTTATAACGATATTGTGATAGGAGCCTTTTCATTTCCCAGTGGTGCTGGTATCGGCCGTGCATACCTTTATTATGGTAATACAAAAGACAAGATGGATTCAACATATGACCTGATTTTTAATACTGATTCAGGAGAAAATAATGGATTTGGTTACAATATTGGAATAGGTGATATTGATAATGATGGCTTTGATGATATAGCAATAGGTTCTTATAACCACGGAGATAACAAAGGCCGAGTATATCTTTACTACGGTGATAAACAAGAAAATATGGATACTATACCCGAGTTTATATTAACTGGTGGGGCAAACGATAAGGCTTTTGGTATACAAATTAATTGTAATGGCGACGTTAATGGAGATGGTTACGTAGATATACTTGTTGGTGCCAGGAAAAAAGAAGGAAGAAAAGGTCTTTCCTATGTTTTTTTCGGTAATAAAAAGGAAAATATGGATATAAACTCAGATTACATCATTGAGTATGGCGATCACCCTCCGAGTAATACATTTAGCGATTTTAACAATGATGGATATGACGATATAGTCATTGGAGCTCGTTCTTGGGGAAGTGGCTCAAACCAGGGACAAGTTTACGTATTCTATGGAGGATCAGATTTACGCGAAATAAAAATAGACCCGATCTCTGAAACGGAAAAAACGATTTTCTCGGCTGTTACCGAGGGCGATATAGAGAAGGTAAAATCACTTATTGCTAATGGAGCCGATGTAAATATAAAGAATGAGAGTGGCAAAACACCTATTCACATTGCTTCCGAAAAAGGTCACGAAGAAATTACTCAATTACTCATCGATCATGGAGCCAAAGTAAGCATCCAAGATAAGAACGGTTATTTACCTGTAGATTATGCGGCTCGAGGCAATCATAAAAAAATCGTAGATCTTCTTGTTGACAATGGCTCTGAGATTACCGCTCATGTTGCTGCATATATAGGAGATTTAGAGAAAATCAAAAGGTTGATTGAGAGCGACACCGATGTGAA
Organism: uncultured bacterium; assembly: GCA_964643335.1. GTDB lineage: Bacteria > Hinthialibacterota > Hinthialibacteria > Hinthialibacterales > Hinthialibacteraceae > CAZXSQ01. Next base: position 1,843 of record CAZXSQ010000397.1, on the reverse strand, counting down.
CATACAAAATAAAGATGGAACTGCTCTTTTACACATGGCTGCTTTGGGAGGAAAGAAAAAACTAGTGAAATATCTTCTTTCGAAGGGAGCCAATATTAACATTCCATGCCACATCTCTAGCGAAGATGGAAAGACTCCACTTTGTTATGCCGTCGAAGCAGGTGATATGGATGTTGTTAAGTTGCTGGTTGAAGCAGGTGCCGATGTCAACGCAGGATCATGGCCACCGGTTTACGTTGCTGTAGACGCAGATCATACAGCCATAGCGGAGTACTTGATTGATCATGGCGCAGATATCAATTCAGTTGAAGACTGGACAGCTTTGCAGGAAGCACCATACGCTAGCAGCATAGAGATGGTTGAGTTGCTTATCGACAAGAGGGCTGATGTCAAAGCAGGTCCATGGACTGCTCTGCATAGTGCCGTTCAACAAGGATGCACGGATATAGCGCAACTACTGATTCAAAAAGGTGCTGATGTCAATGCTAAGGACAAAGCAGAAACTCATATTCATAAATTAACACCTTTGTATCATGCTATCTTTGAGGAACATAAAGACGTAGTCGAACTTTTAATTGAAAATGGCGCCAAAGTTAATCAAAAAGATAAATGGAATTGGACTCCTTTGCATGCAGCTGCTGGTTTGAATGAAAGTGAAATCACCGAACTACTAATTGAACGAGGCGCCAGCATTGATGCAAGAGATGAAGGAGGGAATGCCCCCTTACACACTGCAGCCGAGAATGGTTCAGTGTCTAATACCGAACTCCTTTTATCCCAAAATGCCAACATCAACTCAACCAACAAAGACGGTGATACACCATTGTCTATTGCAGCCAAACGTGGTCATAAAGACTTGGTTCCGCTGCTGATTGAAAAAGGTGCTAATGTAAACACTCACGGTGAATCAGGTCGCACCCCCTTGCACTTCATGGCTGAAAAAGGTTATGAAGACATGGTGGATTTGTTACTTGCAAAAGGCGCTGAAGTGGATACGCAAGACAAAGATGGTTGGACACCGCTATTAAGCGCAGTATGCTTCAAGAATTGGGATATTGCCAAAACGTTGCTTGAGAAGGGAGCCGATCCTAACATCAAGGACACTCTTGGCAACACCCCCTTACATTATGCCTGCGAATATGGTGATAAGGACACTTCAGAACTTCTTATTGAAAAAGGCGCTGACGTCTCAGCCGTCGACAACAACGGCGATACCCCATTACACCACGCCGCTTACCAAGGCCACAGTGAAATCGCCGAATTGCTGCTCTCCAAGGGAGCAGACATCAACGCCAAAAACAAATGGGGCTGGACAGCCTTACACCGGATCGCCGCCCGAGGCCACATAAACATGGCAAAACTCCTACTTTCAACAGGAGCCAATGTAAACGCCAAAGACAACCAAAACCAAACCCCACTACAAAGAGCCAAAGAAAAAGACCAAACCGAAGTTGTTGAGCTGTTGCGTAAACACATGACAAAAGAATAGTGTATGTGCCCATACGCAGGCATCTAACAATACTTTCATGAAGCGGTCTCCATTGATACAGGTTCGATCCGTTCATGGCCCACCAGACGGCGTGTTTAAACCAGACAAGCCAAAATATCTTCATGCTCCAGCCATGGGTAACCTTGTAAAATAGTTTAAAAATCATCCCCAGCTGCCAGTCAATGTTATTAACTTAGCGATAATAGTAGTATTTTAAACCCTAAAGGGGTTATATATGATAGCGAAGGGCAATCGCCCTGGGAACTTATCTTATCCTTGCCTGGTATAGGATATACTTGACTCTACAAAGAATAAGTTTACATTATGTATATATTGCTGAGAATCCGGAGTTTA
>CAZXSQ010000396.1:0-6511 GCA_964643335.1 uncultured bacterium | reverse complement strand
AAAGTGTGCGAATTCCCCTAATAAGTGAAGAAAAATTTTTTTGAAAGGAGACCGTCATGTTAAACAGTAAACGCTTCAAAAGCACCAATGCAACGGATACATCCTTCATCCAAAAGATGAAAACCCAAATGCAAGGATTCATCGAACGGATTGGCAAAAACATTGAATCCTCCGAAGACATTTCCGATTCAAAACCACAATCCATGCTCCGCCTCTACTCCAAACTCAGCCGCGATTATGTCTTTCTACACGACCGGCAGCAGGATGAAATTGAAGATGAGGAGAAAAAAGAACAAAAGGCCGAAGCAGAAAAAAAGAAACAAAATGACGAAGAAGTCAAATCTTTACTCACCGAAGGAGAAAAAATTCACCGAATCGTACAAGAATTCAGGCAGCAAAAAAGAGACGGCACGCAAAATCAACCCGTTGCGAATGGAAAACCAAAATTCAACGGCTTACTCATGCCCGGCCGCTAATTAAAAGCTCGTTCTTCACGTTCTGAATCGTTAAGATGAAATGGGTGCAGGATTTCTCTGTCAATCTTCCAGAAAAATCAATTCACTCTTATTATCTGTCTCATACTGTTCTACATGAAAGGATTGACTATGAGCACTATCCTAAGGTATATACTATTCGCCTTATTCGTTATGTTTATTCCGATGCTCTCCATCGGTGAAGACCAACTGCAATTCAGCGGTATTTACCCACACCTCGCGTTTTACAACCAGGAAAACGAGTGCGGTGTCGGCGCGGTGGTCCCCTGGGCGGGGAAATTATGGGCCATAACCTACGGCCCGCACCGGCCTTTCGGTTCGTCGGATAAACTTTATGAAATTGACAGTGATCTTAACCGCATCATCCGCCCGGAAAGCATCGGTGGCACCCACGCCAACCGCTTCATCCACCGCGAATCCCAACAAATGATCATGGGCGATTATTTCATCGATAAAGACCGCAATGTCCGTGTCGTTTCCCCCAAAAAAATGCCCGGACGCATGACCGGCAACGCACGCCATCTGTTCGATCCTGAAAACAAAATCTATTTCGCCTCGATGGAAGAAGGCTTTTATGAGGTCGATGTCCATACCCTCGACGTGAAAGTTATCAATCTGGACGGCAACGCCACCGATCCGCCAAACATTGCCGGTGATTTACTGCCCGGCTACCACGGCAAAGGATTTTACTCATCGCAGGATCGGGTTGTTTATGCCAACAACGGAGAGCGCTCTTCCGAAGCATTAAGGCGTCCTGACCTGATATCCGGCTGCCTGGCTGAATGGGACGGTGAAACCTGGAACGTCGTCGCGCGCAAGCAATTCTGCGAGGTAACCGGACCCGGTGGAATCGATGGCCCCGATTCAAACGATGATCCCATCTGGACCTATGGTTGGGATGACCACTCCGCCATTTTTATGCTGCTCGATGGCGGCGAATGGTACCGCTTCCGTATGCCCAAAGCCACACACACCTATGATGGCGCGCACGGCTGGAACACTGAGTGGCCCCGCATTCGCGAAGTCGAACCGGATTTCTACTTGATGACCATGCACGGCATGTTCTGGAGTTTCCCCAAAACCTTCTCCAAAGCCGACACCAGCGGAATTCGCCCACTCTCTACTTATCTCAAAATCATCGGTGATTTCTGCGGCTGGGAAGGAAAAATCGTCTGCGGATGTGACGACGCAGCGAAATCGGCGTTCCACACCAAAGGTGTTTTCCCCATCCACGCCACGCTGGTAGGTCAATCAAACTCCAACCTATGGTTTCTCGACAAAAATCAACTCGATGACTTCGGTAATCCCATCGGGCGCGGTGCGGTTTGGAAAAACGATTCTATAAAAGCAAACGAATATTCCGATCCATACTATTTCGCCGGATTCGATCACCGCGCCGTTCACATTACCCACACAGAACCAACCACGGTCACTTTCACATTTGAAGTGGATTTAAAAGGAAACGGCCAATGGAGCGAACTGGAAACCATCGAAGTCCCCGCTTCAGGTTATAAATTCCATCGCTTCAAAACCAAAGGTGAATGGATCCGCGTAAAAACCGATACCGATTGCAAAAGCGCCACCGTCTTCTATCAATTTGCCGATAAAAACAACCGAAGCAAAAAACCGGCTGACAAATTCAAAGGACTCGCCAAAGCGGACACTCCATTCAGCACAGGCTTGATTCGCCCCCGTGGAGAAGACAAAAAAACCCTTCATTTCGCCGCCACGCATGTTAAAGATGGTAAAGCCGAAGAAATTGGTTACTATGAAATCGGCGAGGATATGAAATTACAACAGAAAAACGATCCTCAGGCACACAAGTGGTTGAAGGAAACAGCGGATCAGAAGGAAGTATTTTTCATCACCGATGAAGCCTCGGTTCTGGTTACCGATGCACGCGGAAACCGGTACCGGCTCCCAAAAGGCCCGGCTTCAATGCAAAAATCCACACCCGCAGGCTGGCCCCGCTGCTTCCGTGAAATCGTCACCGAACGCAACATCTTCAATTGCCAAGGGCATGTGTACGAACTCCCCCGCCAGAACGCAGGCGGTTTCCCGAAAATCCGCCCTATTGCCACATCCGATTATTTACTCATGGATATCTGTTCGTGGCGCGGAATGATGATAATCGCGGGCATCGCAGATAAGGATGTCAACAATTCGCACATTATTCAATCAAATGACGGCGAATGCGCCCTGTGGTTTGGAACCATCGATGATCTGTGGGGTCTTGGAAAACCGCGTGGAGAAGGCGGCCCATGGAAAAACACACCCGTCAAATCCAACGAACCTTCCGATCCGTATTTAATGACCGGTTACGACCAAAAAAGCATCACATTAAGTCACCAATCTAACCAACCGGTCACAATAACCATCGAAGTGGACTTCTCCGGCGACGGCGACTGGGTTGCCTATCGTTCCTTCGAAATAAAACCCAATCAAACAAAGAAACACAAATTCCCAAGAGGCTTCAACGCTTATTGGCTCCGAGTAAAATCCTCAACTGACACCACAGCAACCGCACAACTGACTTATCAATAAAATAGAACATCAAAAAGAAAATCCTCTGCGTCTCCGCGCCTCTGCGTCTTCGCATTAAATAATCGCCTACCACAATCCATACATCTTGCCTCAAACAGAACTGTGCGGCAACCTAATAAATAAAGCTTGAAAATAAGGAGTTGAAAATGAAGAGCAAGATTATTCTTTTGGGGATTCTGCTTTGTTTCTTTTTCTATAACGGATGTGGTAAGACTGAACAAACGGATACAACAGCAGATAACGAATCAACACAGCACCTGCTTGGGGTCAGTTTTCAAACTATGAACAATCCATTTTTTGTGGATTTGAATCAAGGCTTGAATGAGGTTATCCAGCAGCATGGCGACCGGCTGGTTACTCTCGATGCGCAATGGAATAGTTTGAAACAACGAAACGATATTTCTGATCTAATCTTGCAGGGGGCTTCGGCTATTTTCATCAATCCGGTCAATTGGGAAGGGATTAAAGGCAGCCTGCTGCAGGCGAAAGAAAAAGGAATTCCCTGCATCATCGTAGATGCACCAGTCAAAGATAAGGAACTGGCGTTATGCACGGTCGCTTCCGATAACGTTGAGGCTGGCCGGCTGGCAGCCCAAGCGTTGGTGGAACATTGCAGTCCCGCCAAAATCGGTATTCTTGAACAGTCGGTTAACAAAGCCTGTATCGACCGCGTCATTGGATTTAAAGAAATTATTGCGAAGCATCCCGAACTGGAAATTGTCGATATCCAGGAAGTCAAAGGAACCACGGAAAGCGCCCGCCCGGTCATGCGCGACATGATTGGACGCCACCCTGAAATCAACGCCGTGTTTCCAATCAACGATCCCAGCGCTTTGGGAGCCATCTCGGCCTTGGAATCAGCCGGTAAACTGGATCAAGTGGATATTGTATCCGTTGACGGTTCACAAGAGGCCATCGATGCAATTCTCCAAGGAAAAATGCTGTCCACCTCGGCCCAGTTTCCTTATGAAATCGGAAAGGTGGCCGCTGAAACTATCTATAAACATTTTACCGGCGAACCAGTCAAAGACGACATCAAAATCAGAGTGGAATTGATCACCAAAGAAAACGCCGAAGAATTTCTCAATAAAGAAAAATAAGGTTTCAAGATCAGCACTTTAAACAAGATGCCAAATTCATCCAAGTCCAAAACAGCTTTGCTAGAATTGGAAAATGTTACCAAGCATTTTGGCGGGGTGACCGCTCTCGACAGAGTGTCATTTGAATTGCAAGAAGGAGAAATCCATGCGCTCCTGGGAGAGAACGGGGCAGGGAAGTCCACGCTGATCAAGATACTAGCAGGTGTATATAAAGCGGATGAAGGCATTATCCGTATCCATGGCAAACCTATTGTAATACAAGATGTTTCAGATGCAGACCGTTACGGCATTCGCGTTATTCATCAGGAACTTTCTCTCGCTCCCAATTTATCCATTGCTGAAAACATCTATATGGGAAAAGAACCTCATGCTTATGGATTGTTGAAACGCAAACAGATGTTTGACGATGCGGAAAACCTGGTGGCTGAATTGGGGATGGAAGAAATCCGATCTGTACATACTCTCGTTTCCGAATTGAGTGTGGCTCATTGCCAACTCGTGGAAATTGCCCGAGCGCTATCATCGCAGGCCCGGATATTAATCCTGGATGAACCGACATCGTCATTATCAGAAACCGAGACAGAGATTTTGTTTTCAACCCTGAAACGCCTTCGTTCTCAAGGGGTTGGCATCATCTACATTTCTCATCGGTTGGAGGAAATAGCCCGCCTGGCCGACCGTATCACCGTGCTGCGGGATGGGCATTCCATGGGAACACAAAATACGGCTGAAATTAATCAGCGGAAATTAATACGATGGATGGTGGGCAGAGATATTGCCGAGCATTTTAATCGCCCCGTGTCGCACGTTGGAAGCATTGCTTTGGAAGTGCGAAACTTGAACAATCCTCATGTGCATGATGTTAGTTTTCAACTGCGTTATGGCGAAATCCTCGGGTTTGCCGGATTGGTAGGCTCCGGTCGATCTGAACTCGTAAAGGCTATATTCGGAATTGATCAATTGAAAACGGGAACCATAGAAATTGACAATGTGGAGGTTTCTATCAAAAATCCACGGGACGCTTTGGCTGCAGGGATCGTGCTGATTCCGGAGGATCGCAGGAAAGAAGGGCTTGTCATGCTCCAAAGTGCCGGATTCAATATCGCTTTACCCTGGACCGGTGAATGGAATCCCACTTTTATGCCGGATCATAAAAGACGAGGCGAAATCATACAACACGCCATAAATGGTTTTCGAATCAAAGTCGACGATCCTGAGCAATGCATCGATGGCCTATCAGGCGGCAATCAACAAAAAGTATTGATAGGGCGGTGGATGGAGCATCTTCCAAAAGTGCTGATTCTGGATGAACCCACTCGCGGCGTGGATGTAGGCGCTCGGGAAGAACTGTTCAAATTCATAAGTTCCTTGATCGAAAAAAGAGTGGCAGTGCTTTTGATTTCTTCGGATTTAGCTGAGGTGATCAACATGTCACACCGGGTTGCACTGTATCGTGATGGGCAAATTCTGGATATCGTTCCGGCCGATACCATTACTCATGAAAAAGTAATGGAACATTTGACAGGAGCCAATTTGCATGAGAGTGCTTAAACAAATGGGGCCGCTGCTGGGGGCCATGGCGGTTTTATTGGCGTTGTTCGGCTTTTGGGTACCAAACTTTTTGACGCGGGAAAATATGCTCGACCTGCTTCAGCAGATATCTGTCAACGCCATTCTTGCTTTCGGTATGACACTGACTATTATGATCGGTGGCATCGATCTTTCCGTTGGGGCTGTACTCGCTTTGGTGGGGACGGCCACTGTGTACATGCTTTCTTTGGGAAGCCTCGATGTTCCAATTTTCATGCAATTGGTTATTGCCATAATCACCGGGTTAATTACAGCTGCTGCATTCGGTGCGTTTAACGGAGTATGCGCCGCTAAAACAAAAATGCCACCCTTTATCATCACTTTGGCAACTATGTTGATTGCCCGGGGCGGAGCGTATTGTTTCAACCAGGCCAAGCCTATTCCTGTACCGGATAATCATCAGGCATTTTTGATGCTGGGGAACGGGCGTGTTTTTGATATCATTCCCGTTCCTGTTGTGGTCATGTTGCTTTTATTTATGATCGCTGCGATTCTGCTTCATCGCACCTCCTTTGGGCAATACTTATATGCGATTGGCGGTAACCGGGAGGCAGCGCGCTTTACCGGTATCCCTATCGTGCGTACGGAAATCATCGTTTATATCATTTGCTCTGTGTTTACTGGCATCGCTGGGATGATCAATGTCTCTCAGCTCTATTCCGCTGAACCTGCGTCGGGCATCGGATTTGAACTCAACGCCATCGCGGCCGCTGTTGTCGGTGGTACCAGTTTTACCGGCGGGATCGGAACAATGTATGGCACGCTGATCGGGGCCATTATCAT
>CAZXSQ010000395.1:1833-6537 GCA_964643335.1 uncultured bacterium | reverse complement strand
GGTCGAAACAATCAAGGATGAACCTTTAAAAATCGGTGATTATACTCTCAAATCAAGGTTGATCATAGGAACAGGAAAATACAAAGATTTTAAACAAATGGAACGAGCCTTGGAGGAATCCGGAACTGAAATGGTTACCGTCGCCCTTCGCCGTGTGGATTTCGATTCCAAGGATCACCTTTTGAATCACGTCGATCCCAAAAAATACATTATCCTTCCCAATACCGCGGGATGTTACAGCGCCGAAGCCGCTGTACGAATAGCGAAACTAGGCCGTGAAGTCGGCAATTCCAATCTTGTCAAACTCGAGGTACTGGGTGATCCCGATACGCTTTTACCAGACCCAGTGGAAACGCTGAATGCCCTCAAAACACTCGTGAAAGAAGGCTTTACCGTTATGGCTTACACCAGCGACGATCCGGTCATGGCCATGAGATTGGAAGAGGAAGGGGCTACGGTAGTCATGCCAGCCGGTGCCCCCATCGGTTCGGGACAAGGCATTTTAAACGAAAACAATATTCGCATCACACTGCAGCGCACCAAAATTCCCATCATCGTCGATGCAGGGGTGGGACAAGCAACCGATGTCAGCCGCGCTTTTGAATTAGGTTGCGATGCGGTGCTGCTGAATACCGGGATCGCTGGCGCCAAAGACCCGATTCGCATGGCCAGGGCGATGAAATATGCCGCTTTAGCGGGCCGGGATTCCTATGTCGCTGGCAGAATCCCTAAAAAATTATACGCCACGGCCAGCAGTCCTCAACTCGATTTCTGAATAAGCAATGATTAATGATGGAATTTACCGCATGATCGACGCCAACGTGGACCGCACCGCTGAAGCGTTGCGAGTGGTTGGCGATATCACTCGTTTCATACTCGATAATAAAAAACTGGCACAGTCCTGGCGGTCGATTCGCAGCGAACTGTGGGATCAGTTTCGTCATATGCCCTCTCTCCAACAACGCCTTGTGGAAAGCCGGGACAGCCAAGAAGATATAGGGCGGCAATTCAAATCGTCTAGTCATCAGGACATCAAAGAACTCGCCCGAGTCAATATTCATCGGGCGCAGGAATCCCTCCGTGTGCTTGAAGAATCTTTCCGAACCGCCGGCTTATCACTGGTTGGCAAATTCATGGAATTAAGATACCGATGCTACGATCTCGAACCACAAACCCTTTCTGAACTTGAAGAATGGTCTTTGACACAAAAACTCGATTTTGGACTGTATGTGGTGTTAGGCCGGGAATTTTCGAAAGGGCGGGATTTTGTGGAAGTGGCCGAGAAAGCAATAGCCGGTGGCGCTGGAGCGATCCAACTGCGGGAAAAGGATCCTGACATGCCGGTACAGGAACTTTTGGGATGGGCCTACAGGCTGTGCGAACTGACCCGCAGACACAATGTGACTTTCATTATAAACGACCGGATCGACATCGCTCTTGCTGTAGGCGCAGACGGCGTGCACCTGGGACAGGATGACTTTCCAATTCCTGAAGCCAGACGGATCACCGGCCCTCATTTCATAATCGGAGCGTCTACCCATTCACTTGATGAAGCGCAGTGCGCTGTCGAAGAAGGCGCCACTTATTTCAATATCGGCCCCATCTTTAAAACCAGTACCAAAGAAGGAGCGGTAAATCCTGCCGGCCCGGAACTGATATCAAAAATCACCTCGGTCATTCAACATCCTTTCACTGTGATGGGGGGAATTAAGCTGGACAATGTGGATGAGGTATTGAAACGCGGTGCACGATGTATCGCCGTGGTGACCGCTGTCGTTGCTGCTGATGATATCACTTCAGCCGCTCAAGCGTTTACGGATAAAATCCAGCATTATAAAAATCCCAGCGGTTGACGTGTTTAAATAAGGTGCATTAGCGAATGAGTATCACCAACACCTCCAAATCTCCTCTTTTAGATTCTCTGATTCATTCCCTCTCAACTATGGGGATTGAATTTCACACCCTTCCTGAAATCTCACAAAACCGTCTGAACACTTTATGCCGTTTTTCTCCCCGGCTGGCTTCCATTTGTATATCAAAACCTCACTATGGCCTTCCGCTTCTCAATGAAGACCAACTCAAAAAACGGCTCAGTTTAAACGATTATCAGCGTAAAATGGTTCAATATTTTGAATCAGCGGATGATGTTGACGGCGCTATCCGCCGATTCCATCGTCAGGAAATCATCCGCATTGCCTTGCGAGACCTTTGTGAACTGGCTGGCATTCAGGAAATCACGGAAGAACTTTCCGACCTGGCTGAAACAGTGATCAATGGGGTTTTCGACTATCTCTGGCACCTTCATATCAAAAAATATGGTGTTCCACTATCGGAAGATCAAAATCACCCTTCACATATGAGTATTATCGCCATGGGCAAATTGGGTGGTCTCGAACTGAACTTCAGTTCCGATATCGATCTGATGTTTGTCTACGATGCCAAAGGAAAAACCGATCCCTCCGGTGAAACCAGTTTGAATAACGAAACCTTCTTCACCACTTTGGCTCAATCCATCTGTGATTTTTTGGAGAAACCCACAGAAGAAGGCTTTTTATACCGAGTCGACACCCGGCTTCGTCCTGAAGGCAGCCAAGGGGCTCTTGCCGTCCCGCTCCTCACGGTCGAAATCTATTACCATACATACGGCGGCAACTGGGAAAGGCAGGCGCTGCTGAAAGCCCGGCCTATAGCCGGTGATCCCGAAGTAGGCAGCCGGTTCATGAAAATCATTACCCCGTTTACGTATCGCAAATATGTCGACGAAGTCGAAATTGCAGAAGTGCTTCGAGATATCAATCACATGCGTAATCAGGCTTTGAATGCCATTCCAACTAAAGAACAAAGAATAAATAACTTTAAAAATGGGTACGGCGGGATAAGAGATATCGAATTTTTTGTGCAGGCCGTTCAATTGCTCTATGGTGGACAATATCCTGAAATAAAATTGGAAGGCACGCTTCTTTCTCTTCTCAGGATGCACGAAAGTCATCTGCTCCATTCCAAGGATTATGCTCTATTGACTGAAGCATACTGTTTTCTCAGAAAAATCGAACACCGGCTGCAGATGGTCTCCGACCAACAAGTATACGAACTACCCAATGCTATTGAAAACCAACAGCGGCTCGCTGAGAGCATGGGATTTGATTCCTATGAATCCTTTCAAAAAAAATATACCAAAATAACTACCCAGGTTCGGGAAATCTATAAAGGTGTCTTTCAAAGGGAAGAGTGGGAAGATGCTTCGGAAATATTGATTGAAGCCGGCAAATTCAATCCAAAAATTGAAGAGCTTTTATCAACGTATGAGTTCAGCAATCCAAAACAAGCCTTCACTTATTTACGTGAACTTCAGAAATCACCCGATGCCCATCTTCAACCTAAAACAAATCGCCTCTTTAAGGAGATACTTCCCCGCTTACTGCAAAATTTAAAAAACAATCCTGATCCGGATATGGCTTTATCCAATCTCGAAAAAATAGTGTCCGGTTTTAAAGCCAAATCCGCTTTGTATCAGGTTCTCAGCGATGAGCCTTCTCTTCTGGAAATTCTTGTATCCATTGTGAGTTCAAGCGATTTCTTAACCCGTCTGCTTCTACGCGATCTCTCTTTGATGGAAACCCTCGGGCGCGAGGGGTTGTTGAAAGAAACCGTCTCACAGGATCACCTCCAAAACCATTTACAGATTATCTTAAAGGCCTATCCTCATGAATCATTTCGTGATTCTCTTCTGCGGATCCAAAATGCGGCCATGCTTCAAAGCGGTATCCGTTTCATCATCGGGCTGACGGATGTTGAAAACATGGGGTATGAATTAACCAACCTTGCGGATTTTATTCTTTCTCAATCTATCCAGCCGGCACATGAAGCACTCGAAAATCGTTATCCCGAATTCCGCCGTGATCACGGCGACGAAATCGCTGTGATTGGGCTGGGCAAATTAGGCGGTTGTGAATTCAATGTCGCATCGGATTGCGATGTCATCTTTGTCTATACCGATAATCACGTTACTCCTGAGGTCAATTCATCCGAATATTTTCAACGCTGGGCGGGCAAGTATACGGATTTTCTGCAATCCAAATCCAGGCTTGGATTTCTTTATCATGTGGATACGCGCCTGCGCCCCCATGGTAAAAGCGCTCCCCTGGCTTCTAGCATGGACGCCTTCGAAGACTATTTTAAGAATCATGCCCAATTCTGGGAAAAAATGGCCCTGACCCGTGCCCGCTTTATCTGCGGCAATGATCGGTTACGCCACTTTCTTCAACAAGTGAAAAATGAAGTTCTGTTTACATCCCCGCCCCAAACCAGTGAAATTGAATCCATCATCGACATGCGCCGCAAAATCGAAAGCACAAAACGTACAGAAACATTGAAAGCCGGGCCCGGTGGGATTATTGATGTTGAATTTATCGCCCAGGCTTTGGTTCTCTGTTACGGGCCGAAGCATCCCAACCTTCGGGTAACATCCACCTTGCAAATATTACGCTCGGCAATCAAAGAAAACCTGCTTCCCACCGATGACGCCAAACAATTAATCGCCACTTACCTCTTTCTGCGTGAAGTGGAAAATAGATTGAGGATAGTCAACAATGTATCGATGGACACCATCCCCACCGGCCGCAAGGAACTGGAAGAACTTACCCGGCGCTATGCCTTGAAACTAGATACTGAAAAACCCACCCCGGATATGTTTCTTGGCATGAT